>NZ_JBAUSA010000946.1:0-1676 GCF_049581465.1 Caballeronia sp.
CGACGTATGTTCATGCTCGTGATCCAAAACCATCCGCACAGCGCGGGCTCGCACCTCAGGCGAGAACTTGTTCGTTGTCTTGCTTATCATGGCTCCACCCTCTCAAGAGTTGGAGCCTCCGGCAAACCCGGCGCGGTTCAATCCGGCGCTGGGGCCGCATCGGTTGCCGAGGCCGGAAACGCCTTCAGTTCTTCAGGAGTGAGGATGCGTCACGGGCCCAAGTAAACCTGGAAACGTGGCTCACTCGAAAGCGCAAGCGCGGGTATGCTCCAAGGAGCGCACAGGCACGCCCTGCCCTACTCTGCCACGACAGCGCATCGAGCTTAAGTGATTGATCCTGCGATCCCGATCCCACGACGGCCAGTCAGAAGGAAACCTACCGTGCGCCGGTCAGCGGAGGGGCCGTCCCTAACAGGCTGCCGGTGCGCGACCAAATCATTACCGGAACTTCGCTACAGAGGAGGCTTGTCGATGAAGATCGCCTTGGCCGAGCACTGCTCGTCCAGGCCATAGGGCGAATCGAGCGCATTCGGTTGTTGGTCGATTGAGAGCCTGGCGTCCGCTTTGCGAGCGAAGATCCGCTCCTGACCTAGCAATCATCCGGCGACGAGTCAGGCCGGTAGGACAGAAGCGCGCCTACGCGCGACGTTCTCGTCGCGCCTCAATTCTGCGCTTCCAGCTTTCTCCCGGACTGAGTTCGTCGCGAAAGACGTAGCGACCGAGGATTCGACTTGCGCGCGTGGTCGATGAAGGCTTGCCGACAGGCGGCAAGCCGGAGATTGAACTCACCGGTGAAGGTTCACATTGTTTGGCGGACGGCCCAGGATAGTGGTCGAGTTTCTCTTGCTTTTGTGCAGGACGGCGGCTCCGTTTCTCCGACCTTGGCGCTCCCGCCTTCTTAACGCGCAGGTGCGAGGTAGTGGGATCCTTTAACCGAAGTAAGGGGTCGACCGCGATCGAAGGCTCGAGATCTTCGGCGGGATAAGTGTACTCGCCAATGTGACCAGCCACTGTCCCGTCTCCCCGTTCTTGCGCGGCATGGGCCGCTTTCGAGGCGCTGCCGTGGCTCTTCAATTGAGCGCCTCGGGCGTCGGTCTGCTCGGTCACAGGCGCGGTCTCTATGAGGTTCGGAAGAACGCGGCCGGGCACAATTGATGGCGATATGAGGTCCGATGGCGGGTGGGCCGCGACGGTCTTGAACGCGGACATCGCGATCCGATTCGCCTTCTCATCGCCTCCCGGCGGCGCCGGCTTCGCGTGAGCCCAACCCAGTTTTGCACTCCCGGTGTTCGGCCGCTTGGCCTGGCGGTATTCGACGGTGAACGAAGGCGTTGCGCGTTTCAACGGCATCCTCAAAATTAGTGAACTCTGATGACCCCAGCTGCCAAAAAGGCCCGATGAGTCTGATGCCCGCGTTCAGGCGTTCAAGACGTCCTTCACTGCCTTGGCAGGCGAAAAGGAGAGCTTCTTCGACGCGGCGATCTTGATTTTCTCACCGTTGGCCGGATTGCGGCCCTCGCGTTCTGGCGAAGCCTTGACCTTGAACTTACCAAATCCAGCTAAGGAAACTTCGTCGTCGCTCGCCGCGGCCTTGACGATGCTTTTCAACACGCTGTCCAGAATCGCCTGCACTTGCGCTTTTGATATGTCGTGAGTTTCTGCCACGATTGTGACGA
>NZ_JBAUSA010000947.1:0-3782 GCF_049581465.1 Caballeronia sp.
CGATTGGGTCTTCGCCATTACCGTTCGAAATGGCAAAGTGACGAACATTCGGGAGTACATCGACACGCTTGCACTGGCCCGGGCCTCCGAACTTTAAGGCTGAAGCTAGCGATGAATCTAACAACAATAGTTAATCAGTTGGGTCGAACTGAGTATGTGGATGTCGCAGGCAGGCACGTTAGTGCGGGTACTTACCTCATTGAAACGCGAACCCATCGAGCTTCACGCGCTGTATCCGACACGCCGCAGCATGTCAGGAAAGGTCCGCGCTTTCATTGATGCCCTTATTGGTCACCTTGATACGGTCAAGCTAACGTCGCTCGCGCGACTAGCAACTGTCGTCCGCCAGGCGAGCGCCAACGCATTGATAGCGCCAATACCCGACGAACAAAATCATGGACTGAACGTCGCTTAGCTGCGTGCAGGGAACCCTTCCGAACACGCGCACCAGACTTACTCAGCAGTCGCTAATATAGGCGACAGATGGAGCTTGGAAGAATGAGCGGACAAGATGAGGCAGTTTCTTGAGTACTGGGACGGCGGACCGCTCAAAGTGTTCCGAGGCTTTGTGACGATGAAATTCGACGATCCAAGCAAGGGCGTGCTAAAGCCGGCGATGACGCACTTTTTCTATATGGACGAAGCTGATCCGTCGAAGGTACGCGCCTGGTACGGCTCGGTTGGCCCCGTCGAGTTCTGATCGTCGCGTAGTTGCGGCGCCTTGGTTATGCCGGCAGGTCTTATTACCCGTGACGTAATTGCGGGGCCTCGTGCTCATCGTTATTCTTTGGTTGTAGTTTGTCGTCCCCGACAGATACTTTTAACATTTAAGGAAATATTATGGCTAACTTTCCCATCTATACGCTCGAGTCTGCACCGGAGCAATCGAAGCCCGCACTGAACGGCCTCGCGCAGGCATTCGGCATGGTCCCCAATATTGCAGGTGCTATAGCCGATTCGCCGCATCTGATTAATGGCCTCGTCGGCGTGTTTCAACAGGTTCACGGCGGAAGCTTCACGGAAGCGCAGGTCCAGACGCTGCTGCTGACCAACGCCGTCACGAACGGCGCGACTTGGGCGGTTGCGTTCCACACGTTTCTGGCGCTTAAGGAAGGGCTGAGCGAGGCTGATGTGAATGCGATCCGCGAACGCCGTCTGCCGCTGGACGGTAAGCTTGCCGCACTTTCACGTCTGGCACGTACACTGATCGAACAGCGCGGCCGAATCAATGATCTTGATGTTGCTTCGTTTACCGAAGCAGGATTTGACCAAGCCCTGGTGCTCGACGTCATCCTCGTCGTGGCCGCGTCGACCATGACAAACTACACCTCCAGCGTCACACAGCCGCCGCTCGAGGAACTTTTTCAACAGCACGCTTGGAAGGCTTAAATTGTCTCGGATTGGGTGAGTTTTTCCGCTAGCCGTTGTAGAAAGCCTAGGTCGAGCCCTCTCCCTTGTTGAGCTCGTTGAGGGAGGGTTTGAACTATCGGTCGTCTCGGCCCGGCCGCGTGGAGTTTGGAACCGCGCGGCAGCCGGTTCGATCGGTGGATGAAACTTAAGCTTCTCGTCCTTCGTATCGATCAATGCGGCTATACATATTTTCCCTGATGTAGTTGGATTTACGGTGAGCGTCTCACCTGTTCGATTCACTGCTTGGATATATAGGTGGATCGTCAGCACTGACGCTAGTACGAATCTTGGGTTCGGTCACTGTGATGAAGGCGGCCGCCGGTTGGCCTCACCTTCAGGATTGTCTGAGCTGAAAGGTTAATATTAGCGCGTTAAGTCAATAGATTTAATTTTAGTTAAATACATCGGAATACTAACGTTATAATTCGAGATAGTCGTGAGCGAATTCCTTATCTCCGCCCAGGTTATCTCGTCGGCATCGGCCGCGCCTGCCCTCGCTTTTGCGCAAGGAAACGGCCCAATCACTCGTGCCCAAGTTAGAGCCGAACTCGTTCAACTGGAGAAAGCCGGCTATAACCCGGGAGCAAAAGATAACAACTACCCGCAGCGCATCCAGGGGCGGCTTCAGAAAACGGATTTTAACCACGCTAATCCCCTGCCGAGTGGCGAATGGGCTTGAACTTTCCTTGCTCGGGCTTTTGATTCTTCAGCCACAGGTAATCGCCCGCTAGATTGATGTACTCCCAGCCTAGCGGCGATAGGAACGGCAACATGTCGTCATCCGCCGGCAAGTCTCGGGCGCGCAATGCGTGCACGGTGCGTTCTAGATAGACCGTAACCGCCAAACCGTTCTGGCTCGGATAGCTGCCCAGCCTTCGTAGCATCAACGATGCCGTCACAGTTCCTTGTTTAATCGACGTGGCCGGACGCAAAATCTCGTCCCAGTGGTTGCTGATATGCTTTTCGTTGATGGTGCCGCCGATCATCGCTGTGAGTGCCGGATAGTTAATGGGCTTTCCAGGAACGTATAGCTTGGTGTCGCCAAGATCGCGGATGCGCGCCGCGAAACGAAAGCCGAGTCGGTGCATGAACGCGAAGACGTGATCGGTGAATCCGTTTGTGTCGGTGTAGTGCTCCTCAATGCGAAAATCAGATTCGTGATACAGCAGGCCGTCCAGGACGTAGGTCGAATCTCGTACACCGACGTTGACGAGCATCATGTTGAACGGCTCTCGCTTGGTCAGCATGATGTCTGGGGGGCGTCGGGAGCAGGGCAGGTGGTCGCGGTGGGAGCAGGCGTTCCAGCGGAATATACGGGCAAGCAGGTGGCGGTCTACCGGTCGCTCGGAAGAAGTCCCGAGAGTATTGGGTTTTGGTGTGAACGGGCGCAGGTGCCTTATTCGACCTGCCTGATCCTGCCGGACCATGTTCGTGCCCGCGACTATTGTGGCTCGCTCGTCAACGTGATAACGGCCTACGCTTTTCTCGAGGAGATTGCCGAAGCGGGCCACAAGGGAGTCATCGTCACGGCGGGGAATTCGGCCACAGGTCATGCTTTCGCTGCCCTCGCCCGTAGTAGAAAGTTGCCCGCGATTTTCCTGGTGCGCACCGAGGAGGCACGTGAGGCGCTGTGCCGTTTGGGCGTGGAGCACGTCATTGTCACCCGCGAGGGCTTCACCGATACGCTCAGCGTGTTGTCGGCCGAACTGGGAACGACGGCGGTATTCGACGGCGTCGGCGGCGACCTGCTGACGAGAATTGCGCCGGGCCTGCCTATGAATTCGTCGGTCTATTTCTACGGCCTTCTGGGAGGGGCCGCGCCGGTTTCCATTCAGTCTGTGCTCTTCATGATGAAGAACCTTACCTTGAAACGATTCAGCAACTTCGAAAGCCGGACGGTGAAGGATCATGACAAGCTCGTTTCTGCTCTCAAAGCGCTTGAGAGCGTGATTGACGATCGAATGTTCAGGACCAGAATTGGCAAGGAGTTTCGTCTCGATCAGGTCGAACTAGCCATGGCCTACGAATCGCTCGATGGTGCCAAGGCCGTCTTGCTGACATAGGTCGCCCGGGGTCTGGCAGGATCGGATGCGATTCACTATTCACGGCATGGTGAAACCCGTAACGACTCGGAATGAACACGACTATCGGGCGTCAGATGCGAAACCGCGTGGGAATCGCTCCGCGTATGTCTCCTATGTAGAACATCGACTGGCAGAAGTGGCATGTCAGAGCGGGTCCGGATAAAAGGTAATGTATTGCAAAAAGAGATGAGATCTTATAAATAAATATCGTCGAGCGAACGATCCCCAGCGTGTAAAAATAGGGACTATAGCGTCGGCGACTTTGTCTCGTACAAGAGGTGGAGAGCA
>NZ_JBAUSA010000948.1:0-5445 GCF_049581465.1 Caballeronia sp.
CGTCCAGTCGGGGTCGCTGTAGACCGACTCGTCGATCACCAGATGGCCCGGCAGCACTTCGGCGAAGACTCGCTGGCCCTCGCTGCGTGCTTTCGTGATGACATCCACAGCATCCTTCGTGGACACGTGCACGATGTAGATCGGCACGCCCAGCACCTGCGCAATCCGGATCGCCCGGTTCGCCGCTTCCCCTTCGACTTCAGGCGGCCTCGACAATGGATGAGCTTCGGGACCGGTGAATCCGCGTGCCAGAAGTTGCTTCTGCAAACGGAATACAAGCTCGCCATTTTCCGCATGCACGGTGGGCAATGCGCCCAGTTCGAGCGAGCGCGAGAAGCTGTTCACAAGCACTTCGTCGTCAGCCATGATCGCACCTTTGTACGCCATGAAGTGCTTGAAGCTCGACACGCCATGATCGTGCACGAGCGTCCCCATGTCGCGATGCACCGACTCGTCCCACCACGTCACCGCGACGTGAAAGCCGTAATCGGCCGACGCCTTTTCAGCCCACCCGCGCCATTCGTTGAACGCTTCCATCAGCGGTTGCTTAGGAGCCGGAATGACGAAATCGATAATGCTCGTCGTCCCGCCCGACAAACCCGCCGCCGTGCCGGTGTAGAAGTCGTCGCTGGCGGTCGTGCCCATGAAGGGCAACTCCATGTGCGTGTGCGGATCGATGCCGCCCGGCATCACATACTGGCCGGAGGCGTCGAGCGTTTCGGTTCCGGCGGGCACGTCCAGATCGACCCCGATCTGAAGAATCGTGCCGCCGTCCTTCGGGTCTGCGCACAAAACATCCGCTCGATAAGTACGCTCGGCGTCGATGATCGTGCCACCGCGAATCAGGATCGTCATGGTGCGTGTCTCCTGGTGAAAGCTTTAAATCAATTTAAGCGCGGGCAACGCGCGCCGACGGGCTCTTGCCCATTTTCATCCATGCGCCATACACAATCGATGCAAGCGCAAGCCCGACGAACCACGCGTACGTATAAAGCGTGTTGAAAATAGCGGGAACATTAGGAAACGACGCCGGAAAGGCCGTGTGCAGGAAGCCCGGCAAGTTTGGCAGCACCCCAACCAGCATGGCCCCCACTGCTGCCATATTCCAGCCGCCTGTGTAGCTGTACTCACCGTTCTCATTGAACAGTTCGCGGGTGTCGAGCCGGGTGCCGCGAATCAGGAAATAATCGACCATGAGAATGCCGGCCACCGGTCCAAGCAGCGCGGAATAGCCCACCAGCCACGTGAAAATGTAGCCCTGCGTGGTCGCCAGTATCTTCCACGGCATCATGACGATCGCAATTGACGCGGTAATCATGCCGCCGACCCGATACGAAATGCCCTTCGGCCAAAGACTGGAAAAATCGTAAGCAGGACCGACGAGGTTGGCAGCGAGGTTGCAACTCATCGTGTCGAGCGTAAGGATTACCAGCGCCACGCCCACGCCGATGCCCGTCATGCGGCTTGCCAGGTCGATCGGGTCCCAGATCGCCTTGCCATAGATCACGACCGTCGCCGACGTGACCACCACCGAAATCACGGAGAGCAGCGCCATGGGTGCGGGCAGCCCGATCGATTGCCCGACGATCTGGTCCTTTTGCGAGCGCGCGAAACGCGTGAAGTCAGGAATGTTGAGCGCGAGCGTCGCCCAGAAGCCGACCATCGCGGTGAGTCCCGGCCAGAATGTCGCCCAGAACATGCCTTCTTTCTTGCCGCCGGCCACGAACTGCGAGGGTTGGTCGAGCATGGCGCCGACACCGCCCGCCTTGGAGGTCGCCCACCACACGAGCGCGAGGCACATGACGATCTTGATCGGCGCGGACCAGCTTTCGAGAAACCGGATGGAGTCCGTGCCACGCACGATGAAGTAGACCTGGATCACCCAGAAAAAGAGGAAGCACGCCAGTTGGCCGAGCGAAATGTCCAGGAACGGCAGCGGCTCGCCGTGCGTGGTGTTACCGGTGAGGATATTCAGGAGCGTATAGATCGCGCTGCCGCCGAGCCAGGTCTGGATGCCGTACCAGCCGCACGCGACGACCGCACGCAGCAATGCCGGCAGTTTCGCGCCCTGGGTGCCGAACGACGAGCGCACCAGCACCGCATACGGAATGCCGTGCTTCGCGCCCGCGTGACCGATCAGCAGCATGGGCACGAGCACGATCATGTTACCCAGCAGCACGGTGATCACCGCCTGCCAGGGCGACATGCCCTCCTCCGTCAGCCCGGCCGCGAGCATGTATGAAGCAATGTTCATGACCATCCCGACCCACAGCGCCGCGAAGTGATACCACTTCCAGGTGCGTTGTGCGGGACCGGTCGGCGCAAGGTCGTCGTTATAGAGCGTGCTGCTCGAGACGCCGGCCGCGAAATGCGGATCGACGGAGTGCGCTGGCTGCTTCATCGGGTGATCTCCTCAAGATCGTTGTGGTCCGCGCTGGGGCTGTCAGGCCGGCGTCGTCCGTTGGGGGAGCGTATGGTACGGGTCGCACGAACGTAAACACGTAAAACGTCATGCAGCCTTGACGATTTCGTCCGCGTCGACCCTTGCCGGGTTGTTTGGATGCGTCGTCCAGTTTGCATATTCTCCGGCATCCACACGGGACATCGTGATGCATTGCTCGACCGGGCAAACATGCATGCATAAATTGCACCCGACGCACTCCGAGTCCACGACCTCGAAATGCCGCTTGCCGTCCTTCTCCCGCATGATCGCCTGATGCGCCGTGTCTTCGCAAGCGATGTGGCACAAGCCGCACTGAATGCACTTGTCCTGGTCGATCCGCGCCTTGATGTCGTACTTCAGGTTCAGGTATTGCCAGTCGGTCACGTTCTGCACTGCGCGCCCGCGGATCGAGTCGAGTGTGGCGTAGCCTTTTTCGTCCATCCAGTTCGACAGGCCGTCCGCGAGATCCGAGACGATGCGAAACCCGTAGTGCATGACGGCCGTGCAGACCTGCACGTTGCCGGCGCCCAGCACCATGAACTCTGCCGCGTCGCGCCATGACGAGATGCCGCCGATACCCGAAATGGCCAAGCCCGGCGTTTCAACGTCGCGTGCGATCTCAGCGACCATGTTCAGCGCAATCGGCTTCACCGCTGGGCCGCAATAGCCACCGTGCGTGCCTTTGCCATCGACGACCGGCATCGGCGCCATCTGGTCCAGATCGACGCCGACAATCGAGTTGATCGTGTTGATCAGGGAAACGGCATCGGCGCCGCCTTTGTAAGCGGCCCGGGAACCGGTGCGGATATCGCTGATATTAGGCGTCAGCTTGACGATGCAGGGCAGCTTCGTGCTCTCCTTGACCCAGCGCGTGATCATCTCCACGTACTCGGGGACCTGCCCGACGGCCGCGCCCATGCCGCGCTCGCTCATGCCATGCGGACAGCCGAAATTCAGCTCTACGCCGTCCGCGCCCGTGTCCTCCACCAGGGGAAGAATCCACTTCCAGTCCCGCTCGTTGCACGGCACCATCAGCGACACCACGAGCGCCCGGTCGGGCCAGTCGCGCTTGACCTGCCTGATCTCGTTCAGGTTGACGTCGAGCGGACGATCCGTGATCAACTCGATATTGTTCAGTCCCGCAATCCGTTGGCCGTTCCATTGCACGGCGCCATAACGCGAACTGACGTTCACCACATGCGGGTCGAGGCCCAGCGTCTTCCACACTACACCGCCCCAGCCCGCCTCGAAGGCGCGGTTGACGTTATAGGCTTTATCGGTCGGCGGCGCGGACGCGAGCCAGAAAGGATTCGGCGAAGTGATGCCGGCAAACGTGCTGCGAAGATCGGCCATGGAATCGGCTCCTGTATCGTGGTCGCGTGGGGTCGCGTGTATTTCGTGCGCGAGTTTGTTATGCAGCCTTGATCGCGGATGCCGCCAAAAACGTGTCGATGGATTCAGCGGCGATCTTGCCGTCCTGCACCGCCTGGACCGTCAAGTCGAGTCCACCCGATGCCGCGCAATCGCCGCCCGCCCACACATTGTCGAGCGATGTCCGGCCGCACGAATCCACGGCGATACGAGAGCCGTCGAGTGTCAGCAGGCCGGCTGCCAGCGGGTTGGCATCGAGCACCTGTCCGATCGCTTTCAACACCATGTCGGCTTCGATTACAAAGCGCCCCCCTTCCGCACTCTCGAATTCGACGCCCGTTACGTGTCCCGCGGCATCGACCAAGCGCACCGGTTTAGCATGCGTCACGATCGTTACGCCTTGCGTCTGCGCGAACTCGCGCTCGGCCCACGTCGCGCCCATCGTCTCGACGCCGCGCCTGTAGGCCATCGTCACCGACGACGCGCCTAGCTTGCGGCTCTGGACGGCGGCATCGATTGCCGTATTGCCGCCGCCGATCACCACCACGCGACGCCCCACCGGCACGCTCGCGAGGTCATCGGCCGTGCGCACCTGCTCGATAAAATCTACAGCGTTGACCACCCCCCGTAAAGTCTCACCCTCGAGTTCGAGCGCACGCACGCCGCCAAGCCCGATCGCCAGGAATACCGCGTCGTACTGCATGCGCAGCGCGCTCAATGTCACGTCGCGGCCGAGCATCACGTCGTTTTTCACATCGATTCCGCCGATGGAGTAAAGCCACGCCACCTCGCGCTGGGCGAAGTCCTCCACTACTTTGTAGGCAGCAATGCCGTATTCGTTCAGGCCGCCCGATTTCGGCGATGCATCGAGAATACTGACTTGATGCCCGGCCATCGCCAACCGATGCGCACACGCGAGCCCCGCCGGACCCGCGCCGACGACCGCGACGCGGCGACCGGTATCGGCCGCGCGTTTAAACAAGGATTCGCCGCGCGCCATTGCCCAGTCAGTCGCGTGTCGCTGCAGTGCACCGATCGCAACTGCTTTGTCATCCTGATGATTTCTCACGCAGGCGCCTTCGCACAAAATCTCGGTCGGGCACACGCGCGCGCATATTCCGCCGAGCGGATTCGCCGAGAGAATGTCGGTGGCCGCGCCCTTCAGGTTGCCGTTGCCGATCTTGCGAATGAAACCAGGAATGTCGATCTGCGTGGGACACGCCTGCACGCACGGTGCGTCGTAACAATAGTGGCAACGACTCGATGCAGCCGCTGCCGCGGTGGCATCGAGTAACGGCGCCACGTCTGAAAACTCACAGGCCAGTCGCTCTTGCGAAAGCCGATGCGAGGCAATATCGCCGATCTGCTTCAAGGTCATACCCGTTCCCTCGTCAAGATGAGGACAATCGATCCGTTGGTTCGTCAGTGCGCTATTGCGCCAGCTAGCGACCGGCGCGTTCGAGCATCGCGTGGAAGAGCACGTTCGCGCCAGCCTCGATCCATTCCTGCGACGCATCTTCGATTTCGTTATGACTGATGCCATCGACGCAAGGCACGAACACCATTGAAGTCGGCGCAACCTTGGAGAGATAGCACGCGTCATGTCCGGCGCCCGACACCATGTTTCGATG
>NZ_JBAUSA010000949.1:0-4555 GCF_049581465.1 Caballeronia sp.
CTCGAGCTGCGCCGCGCGTCGAGCGCCCTATCCGCCGTTGCAAGCCCGGGCTCGGCCGCCGCAGGATCGCGTAGCGCGAGCGCAATGGTGCCAATTTCATCGAGCTTTTCAGTCGCGAATGCGAGCCACGACTTCACGTCGGAATTAAGCTTATTTTCTGAGGCAAGCGTGACCGGGACGTGCAGTAGTGAGCACGAGGGTGCGATCCAGAGGCGGTCACCGCGTTCTGCATGAAGCTCACGCAGCGATCCGGCTATTTCGCGCAGATCGGCACGCCAGATGTTCCGGCCATCGATAACGCCTGCTGACAGCACCTTGTCCGCCGGCAGCGCCTTACGCCACGTGTCAAGCTGTTCCGGTGCCCTGACCAGGTCGATATGCACCCCGTGGACCCGCAAGTTCGCGACGCGCGGAGCATGGTCGGCCGCTGTGTCGAAATACGTCGCCAGCATTACTTTGACACCCGACTCGCCCAGCATGTCGTACACGGCTGAGAACGCTTCGAGCCATTCATCGTCAAGGTCGAGACACAGCGCCGGCTCGTCGATCTGCACCCACTCGATACCGGATTGCTTGAGCTTGTCGAGAATGCGCATATAGCGGATCACGAGCTTGGGCAGCAGCGACAGCCGGTCAAAGCCGGCCACGTGGCTCTTGGAAAGCCACAGATACGTGATCGGTCCGATCAGGACGGGTTTCACCGGCAGGTTCAGTGCAAGCGCCTCGTCGATCTCGTCGAAGAACCAGTCGACCCCGCCATTGAATGTCGTGTCCGGTCCCAGTTCCGGCACGAGGTAGTGGTAATTGGTGTCGAACCACTTGGTCATTTCCATCGCCGGCTGCGCCTTGTTACCGCGCGCCAGTTCATAGTACTGGGCCAGCGACAGGGTCACGGGCTCGAACTCAAAGCGCTCGGGCAGCGCGCCCAGCAGCGCAGTCAGGTTCAGCATCTGGTCGTAGTAAGCGAAATCGCCTACCGTCACGAAATCCAGCTTCGCCGCGCGCTGCAGTGCCCAGTGATCGGCGCGCAGCTCCTTGGCGATGCTGCGTAGATAGGCATCGTCGGACTCGCCGCGCCAGAACGATTCCTGGGCGAACTTGAGTTCGCGATGCGCGCCGATGCGCGGAAAACCGTGTATGTGGGTGCGGGCCATAGCGGATCCTTAACTGAATGGCTCGCAGTTTGAAAGCCGCGCTAAGATTCATCAAGCGACATATTTTCATTGTCGTATGAGCCGCATTCATATCACAATCTTGTGCGGCGTCCGGCGTCCGCAGGAGTTCGCATCGTGAAGAGAATTCTAATCATTGGCATAGGTGCCGGAAATCCGGACTATATGACCGTGCAGGCAATCAAGGCGCTCAATCAGGTAGACGTGTTTTTCGTCATGGATAAAGGCCCCGCGAAGGAGAAGCTGGTTGCCTTGCGTAAAGAGATCATCGAACGGTTTATCGAGGGGGATAGCTATCGTATCGTCGAAGCGACGAGCCCCGAGCTTAGGCGTGACGACGGTGACTATAGGTCGACCGTAGACGAACTGAACCGCGATAAGCAGCTTATATTTGAACGCCTGATTGCAGACGAGATGAGCGAGGGGGAATGCGGCGCGTTTCTCGTCTGGGGTGATCCGTCGCTATACGACAGCACGATACGTATCGTGGAGGCGATCGTGAAAGGCGGAAGACATGTGTTCGACTATGAGGTCATTCCGGGCATCAGCAGTGTCCAGGCGCTAGCGGCCCGGCACAGGGTTCCGCTTAATCTTATCGGGCGCTCGGTAGAGATCACTAATGGGCGTGGGATCGCTGAGGGTTTTCCGAATAACGTGGACAGCGTGGTTGTCATGCTCGACTCGCAGGATAGCTACCGCAATCTTGCCGACGAGGATCTGGATATCTACTGGGGGGCGTATGTGGGGACGCCCGACGAGATCCTGATCTCGGGGAAACTGAGCGAGGTCATGGATGACATCGCGCGAGCCAGGGCTGAAGCGCGACGTAAGCATGGGTGGATTATGGATACGTATCTACTGCGTATGCGTGAGGGCGGAGAGTGAGCGATGACCGCTAGATGTTTGGAATGCTTGGCCTAAGGCTGAACTCTGATCTGATCGCCAAGGTCGTAACGTGGACAACGGCGACCGCATTGAGGCAAACGAATCATGCACGCGACCCAATGCCTATGTTAGGTACACGACGATCTTGCGGTGCTCATCAGGTTTGACTGATACGACTCGTCAAAGATGCATTTTTCAGAAACTGTGTGTAAAGACGGAGCTCGTTCAGGAGCTAAGATTATTGGAAAACACCCATCATCTATCAACACCCAAGCTTCCGATACTCAGCCTCAAGAGTCGCCCGCTTATCGTATTCTCGCAGCTCGTTTCGCGGTTTCCCATCCTGGCCATAACCTTGCACAACCACATTTTTACGTTCTGGGGAGGCAATGGCCTGGCTGATGGATGTGCTGAGTTCCAGGCACCGCCCGTGTGTCGACGTTGATGGAGATACGGACATTCCGCCATCGATGTTACGTGCCAAGGGCGATTTGTACTGGGTGGAAGATGATTCCGTTACCGCGACACTGCTGGCAATTTGAGCGCAAGCACACGCTGAAAATGTCAACAAACTCAGGAATGTGAAAATCATGCGCATACGACCGTCCGCAGTTGTCTATGAGGACTATTGAGACCTCGACTCAGTAAAATGGTTCTCTTGCGAGTTCTTGGTCCCCACTACAATTTTGGAAGGACCATAAAAAACACAATGTAAGTCGCTAGCACAACTTATATTGCTGCACTTTCGGACCAATCCTATAGTCGTTGAGTGTTTGGCAACCGATCACAGCCGGCCCCTACTACCGATTTAGATAGCCCACCAACCGTTACGATATCCCCTCACAGTCTGAGGATGATTATGTTCAAGTGCATCGTAGTTCTAATGGAGGGGTGGAATTGATACGAAAATCCTGGTGGCCAGGCACGTCCGTAATGTTGTAGGGGATCAATACCGCATTCCTGGCACCGTGGCCTCTCAGTCCCGGGCTTGGCGCGAACCTAGCTTCAAATGCCATGAAGCAAGCGCCTGCGGTGTTGGTAATGTGGGGGCGCTTCAATTTCGTCCCCGCGGTTGATACGCCCACTGGGCCGTGAAGGCCCGGAAAAAGGTCTATTCAGGTCCAATATGCGTCAGGATCATCCCGTCGAGCCGCTCGCAATGGAAAGCAGATACGAAATCACCGCATTTCAAGCCCATACGAGCGCCAGATGTCACGGAACGCCTCGTCTACGGCTGAACTCTGATCGCCACGCACTCCACCAGCGCGTTGACACCGACCGCCGATGTCACCTTGATGATGAAGTTGGGTTGAACAGCACGGTGTAACCGTTCGCATGCGTCTAGCTTCACGAGTGCGTCATCGTATTCGTTGGTTCCATCCTCGATGACCGCTATGTTGTCCACTACGTTGGCGACGTTAAAGCTATCGATGGAGCAGCGCGTCGTGCTCTCGAAGGTTATGGTCGTTCGTGTCTCGCCGAGCGATAGGCCGATGGTTAAGGCGCTCCCGGTCGCGGCAAGGATGTCTAGGTGCCAGTCACGAAAGTGGCCATGGTTCACAAGCTCGTCCTCGTCCCCACCGATGCGTTGGCGTCGCTCTGCAAGTGCCAGCGACGGCAACGACGACGGCAGTGGTGGGACTACGACAGGGTCGATCGGAGTCGCCGTCGAGGTCTGCAAGCGGTTGCGGAAATCTGGCCGCCTGCCCACGAGCGTCAGGATCGCCAATCCACCTAACTTTCTCGCTTCCTCGTCGCCAATGATTCCACCCGGCTGAGGCACAGGAAGGTCATCAACCGTCGCACGATCCAGGAACGGCTGGATGTTCGAACGGCGAAGCCACGTATAACGGAACACGTCGCGATTTTCGTCATAGTAGGTGACAAATGCATTGTCTTGGGTCGTCATTAGCGGCAGCCTAAGCAAGTTTGATAATTGCAACGACACCAACCTACCGCACTTTACGCACACTCCATCTCAAAAAACACACGCACCCCTCATTGCCCCTGCGTCGCTTCCGTCCTGCTCTGGTCAATCCCATGCAGCAACGCGGGTGACAAGAAACACCCCATCACCGCCGACAAGATAATAAATATCGATGCCGCATCGACCAGCAGTCCGAAATGAATAAAAATAAGAAAGCACAATAAAATATTCAGAAGATGCAGGAAGACGCCCAGCGTGGTGGCCCCCTTAGGAACCGCCCTTAGGAACACCGCAAACCGAGATTGTGTCTTCGGAACATACCAAATGATCAGCAGTCCGAATACCATGATGAAACCACTTTCCGCCCATTTCAGCCAAGTGGGCCGGCGCAGGAAACGTCCCTCAAAAATCGTCTCAATCACCTGCGCCTGAATTTCTATACCCGGCACCAGTTCCCCCAACGGGGTCGTGCGCATGTCAGTCACGCCCGCGCCAGTCAGCCCGACCAGCACCAGTTTGTTCCGGATGCGTTCGGGGTCGACCGTGCCCTGCAGAATATCGCGGGCCGACA
>NZ_JBAUSA010000950.1:0-1648 GCF_049581465.1 Caballeronia sp.
GCAGAAGGACTCAATGCTAACCCCACACTCTCCGCGAGCAGCACCCCTCACACTCGCCGCTAGCAGCACCGCCTAAACCCCCACAGCCCTGCGGCCAGCAACCCTAGGTTAGAATTCGCGCAAATTAAATTTCCTTCTCCTGTAACCAGAGTAACCGATGGATCGAACTACCGATTACGCGGCACTACATGAACGGGAGAAGCGCCTGCAAGGGCTCCTGCTAGCCGGCATGACCGGCGACGAAGCAGCTTATCGGAAGTTCCTCGGCGAATTGAGCGCGCATCTTCGCGGCTTTCTCAAACGGCGGCTCCTACAACAACCCGGTGACGTCGAAGATCTCGTTCAGGAAGTGCTGCTGGCCGTGCACAACGGAAGGCAAACCTATCGCACGGACCAGCCGCTGACCGCATGGGTTCACGCAATCGCGCGCTACAAGCTGACGGATTACTTTCGCGCCCGCTCGCGCCATGACGCGCTGAACGATCCGCTCGACGACGATTTCGAACTGCTCGCCGCGCCGGAACTGGAACCCGCGGAGGCAAAGCGCGACCTGGGCAAGCTGCTCGAACAATTGCCAGATCGGCAACGGCTGCCCATCGTGCACGTGAAGCTGGAAGGTATGTCTGTCGCAGAGACCGCACGGATGACGGGGCTATCGGAATCCGCAGTCAAGATTGGCGTGCATCGCGGACTGAAGGCGCTGGCCGCAAAGATTCGAGGAACGCGATGAAAACGGATGACTTCATTTCCCTGTTAGCGACTGGCGTGACGCCAGTCAGCCAGGCCACGCTCGCCAGACGGTTTTGCATCGCCCTGCTGATCGGCGTGGCGGCAACCACCGTGATGGTGGCTGGCGTTTTCGGCATCCGGCCCGATCTCGCCCAGGTCGCCACTACGCCATTGTTCTGGGCAAAGGTCGCTCTGCCTTTGTGTCTGATGATAGGTTCGCTGCTCGTATCAACACGGCTGGCAAGGCCCGGCGTGGCGGCCGGCAAAAGGTGGGTGCTGGTTGGCTTACCGGTTGCCGCCGTCTGGATCGCGGCGTCCTATTTGCTGACCACGGTACCCGCAGACGAACGTCTGCCGATGATTCTCGGCAAGACTTGGCGCGGATGTCCCTTCTACATTTCGATGCTCTCGGTGCCCGGGTTCATCGCCGTGTTCTGGGCCCTGAGGGGCCTCGCGCCCACGCGTCTCGCCTTGACCGGCGCGGCTGGCGGATTGCTGGCGGGATCGACGGCGACGCTCGCCTACTGCCTGCATTGCCCGGAAATGGGCGTAGCGTTCTGGGGCGCCTGGTATCTGCTCGGGATGCTGGTACCGACGATGGTGGGCGCTTTACTGGGGCCGCGCCTGCTGCGCTGGTAAGCGCCAATGGGTTTAGGAACCGAATCGCCGCTGGCGATATTAAGGGTTTAAGGGTTGGGGCCGTCGAGGCGAAGCGAGTGCGCGCGGTTGGTGCTTGAGGGGGGTGTTCGACTGCGGGTTGATGCGTGAGGGCCGCGCTACGTTCGTGCCAAAAACCTAAAATGGGCAACGACGACACTGAAAAAATTGGCGGTTTAAAACGCGTTTCTTTGCTTCGTTTCTTTGCGCGTTTGCAAAGAAATGAAGTCCCGCCCCGGATAGGGGCTAACAGAAATAAGCA
>NZ_JBAUSA010000951.1:0-5188 GCF_049581465.1 Caballeronia sp.
GGGTGGGACGGGTTCTGGCGGCGGCACACCCAGCGCGGGCGGAGGTGGAACCGGGACGGGTTCTGGCGGTGGTGGGACGGGTTCTGGCGGCACAGGTACGGGTACGGGTGGTGGCACCGGTGGCACAGGCACGGGTAGTACAGGCACAGGTAGTACAGGTACCGGCGGCGGTGGCACGGGCGGCGGTACCGGTACGGGTTCAATCGGTGGAACCGGCCCAGGAGCTGGCGTAACCGGGGGAGGTATGGCCGGCATGCTAGGCGTCGCACGCAGCGATTGCTGCTGCCCCTCGATAACCGCTATGGTTGCCATCGTTGCTCAGGTATCGACAACCGCCCAGACCGCGATGACCAGCATCACGGCAATCGCTTCTATGGCTTGCAGGAAGAGCTAAAGCTAAGAGGGGTTGCCCAATGCCTCTGCCAGACATCAGCGTCGTCATTCCCGCGCGCAACGAGGGGGCGAAACTTGCTCCCACAATTCAGTCCATTGCGCGCACCCGCACCACGGAGGCGCGCGTTGAGTTCGTCATAGTGGATGACGCCTCGATCGACGACACGGTGGCGTGTCTGGTCGCCGCCGTGCCCGAGCTTCTCAAAGAAGCGAGGATCGACATTCAGGTCCATCGGCTTGAGGAACAGCAGGGAATCTATAAAACGCGCAATCACGCCGCGAGTTTTGCGAGCGGGGAAATCCTGTTCGGAACCGACGCTCACGTGCGGTTTTCCGAGGGATGGGACGAGCTTGTTCTTTACCATCTGGCGCCGAATCGCGTGCTGTCCGGCACTACGGCTGTGCCTGGCTCTCCTTTTCGTGGCTACGGGTGTGATCTTCTGATTCCGTTCATGGGCACGTCGTGGAACAACGGCCCTGTTGATGGCGTTGCGCATGTTCCCATCGCACCATGCCACGCGACGGTTATGCCGCGAGAACTCTTCAATCGCCTCGGCGGATACGACTCCGGCATGATTCTCTACGGCGCGGGCGAGGCCGAGTTCAGCATTCGCGCCTGGCTGCAGGGCGCCGACGTCATGGTTGTTGGCGACCTGCTCGTCGAGCATGAGTTCAAGCCGAAAGATGTCTTGGCCAATTTCATCGACGAGGTGAGGTCGTTCTGGATTCATAACTGTATTCGGTTTGGCTTCTTGTATCTGAGCGAACTCGGGTGCATGCAGATGCTCCGTTACTATTCGCTGCAGTATCCGGAGTTGTTTTCCGAGGCCCTGCACCGCGTGAACGAAAGCGACGTATGGCAGCGGCGCGCTTTTCTGGAGGAACACCAGCGGCGGCCTTTTCAGTGGCTCGTAGATTATTTCGGCATGAAGAACCAGGCGGGCGGAGAGATCATCTGACGCCGGCCGGACTCCGGCCGGCCGGCAAGTACAGGCTGGGGACCTCTGAAATGAGTTTCAAAATCGATATTCTGCGCCCTGACGATCTCGTCAATCTGAGCATTGATGCGCACAATCTAAAGCTGGATACCTCGAACCCGAAGAAGCCGGCTCTCGTTATCGATGACAAGTCATCTCCCGCCTTCCTGATCGTTACCTTCCCGCCGCAGAGCATTGCCGAGCGGGCGTATTTCGAAGTAGGCAACATAAAATCCCAGCCCAATTTCAACCAGTCGCCGCCCGGAGCCCCTCCGCCGCCACCTCTGGAAACCACAGACGACAAGCTGGATCCCGACGGTCAAACCCCGGCGCGCATGGCCGGCCCGAGCCGGCTGGCTTTTCAGTTGCCAAAGAACATCACGAAGATTCCCTATCAGCTTCAGTCGCTGCTGGACTGGTCGAAGCTGAATCTGGTGATTTCCTCAGTGGCCAAGGGGACAGCCGCGCCACCGCCGATTACCGCTCCTATAGCGGATGTAACCGCGCTTGAGATTCCCTACCGGCTGATCCTCTCCCCGGGTTCGGGTGCTAAATGGGTCAATGCGCTTGCGCCGGTTTCCCACAGCGGAAAGAGAGAACTCTGGCACACGCGCCTCGCCAAGGTCGTAAAGACCACGAAAGATAATAAAACGACCGAGGTCCTCCAGGAAGCCGGTCCGAAAACCACGATGCCGCTGCGTGCGATCTGGTCACCTGATTTTCAGGACCACAAAGCGCTTCCCGACCATACGCTCGATCTGACGCCATTTCGCGGAGCGCTCTCCCCCCGTGACCGCGCGCAGATTGTCATCCTCACCTCCGGCACGGAGGGTTATTTCACCCTGCAGACTGGAGGGCAACAGGGACCTTGGAAACCGAAGCCGGTGAGCGCCAGCCGGCTGTTCCTTTCGGCTCTGGGCGGATGGCTGACCTCTCGCGGAACCTGGTCTCCGGTTCCGCTTTACGACGTTCAACTGATCATCCGAATGCCGGAGTCCAGACCGGTTCCTAAGCCGCCGCCGGGCCCAACAGCCCGGGTCAAGCGCACCGTTCTCAGCTCACCTGCGACTGACGCCAGGGCATTGTTCGAAACCGTCGCGCTTGACCTCACCGAGTGGGACCATATCGCCACCGAAGGCCGCGATCACTATGTGAAGGTCGTCTACGAGGGGTACCTTTACCCGTTCGGTCACGCCGCCACGCTGGTCAAGGTGACGGAGCGCAAGTTTGTTCCGGCTGAAAACGTTCCCAACGGAGGTCCCGGCTCCCGCTCATCCGTTACCGCAATGCTGCGCCAGCACATGTACATTGTGGTGCGCGAGCAGGAGAAGTCCTACGATACAAAGGCCTACAGCTTTGGCGGACGGGAGAACCCTTTCTTCAACCTTGTTCGCATCGACACGAAAGTCACGCCTGATATCGATGCGCCCGGCGCCGCAAATTCCGCCTCGCCTTCGCAGGATTCATTCTGGGTCACCATCGGCACGGTGAATTTCCAGTTCCATTGCACGGGTCAGGACCTTTCCGGCGCGCACATCGATTTTCTCGCTCCCATGATCTTCGTCAGCGTGAGCGAGGACAATGTTGCCGCCGTCAAAGCGAATTACGTGAAAGGCGGCTTCGGCCCGATCTCTTCCGCTAATGGGAAGAAGGTGACCTATGCGGACCCCAACGCAGGCGATACCGTCCTGAAAACGTCGGGCCTCTTTTTCGATACCCAAATCATTGGCGGATTCCCATTCGCCACAGCGCCATTTATTCCCACACTATCTCAAGCTCAAGTGACGGTCCCGAGCATTGAGGAACTCCTGGGCGTCACGACGCCCGTCGATATTCAGTTCTATCAGCCTTACCTCCAGACCGGCCTCGACGCCAACGCGGGAGTGTTCGTCAATGTTCTCGGTCTCTCCGGCGGCAGTCTGCCAGAGATCAGTTTCAGCGCAAATAAGGCCGGCGGATTCGCCACGCCAGGGTTCACCGTCACCGCGCTCTCCGCGAGGAAAGGCATGGTCGCCGGCTCCGCGGACGATGCCGCTCACGGGCTAATTCAACCAAGCCTCTTCTTCGGTGGTCTTTCCGTCCAGCCGAAACTTTTCGGCACGATCCCCCTGGCCGATCTGATTCCGGTAGACCAGATCACCCATAAGGCCGCCAGTCTCAAGAATGCTCCCGAGATCCGAAGCAAATACGTACCCAACAAGAAGCAGCCAACTCAGGTTGTCACTACAGTCAAGTGGTCCCCGGATCTTACGGACTACTCGATTGATCCGATTGAGATTAAATTCAACAGCGATGGCAACAACTCGACGCTCTCGTTGGAGGGCACGCTTGTCAGGCCGCTCAACGGCGCCTCGCCGCAGTCGAAAATTCAGGGCAGTCTGGATCACTTTCTGATCACGTTGCTTGGAGTGGTCGGGATCGAGATCGATACCATCAAGTTCTCATCCGTCAACGGGTCGAAAACCATGGTGACGGTGAAACTGGCCAAGCAGAACGCGATACGGTTCCTGGGTCCGCTGCATTTCATTCAAACTCTCGCCGATATTCTTCCGCCAGGCTTGTTCGGGAACAGCGGTCCGTCAATCGACCTCACGGCCACTGAGCTGAAAGTCTCCTATACGCTCAGCCTTCCCTCGATTTCGATCGGGGTTTTCGCGCTCGAGCACATCTCGATTACTGCCGGCGTGGATCTTCCTTACCTCGACGGCAAACCAGGATTCGAGTTCGCCTTCGCCAAACGCAGCAGTCCGTTTCTGATTACGGTCGAGTGCCTCGGCGGCGGCGGGTTTGTCCACCTTGTCCTCACCGCAGACGGCATTCAGATGGTCGAGGGTGCTCTGGAATTCGGAGGGGAATTTTCGTTCGATGTTGGCGTTGCTTCCGGCGGCGTTCACGTCATGGCGGGAATCTATTTCCAGTTGTCGGGATCCAACTCCACGCTGACCGGCTTTGTGGATATCGGTGGCGAAGTATCGGTTCTCGGAATCATCTCGATTTCGATCGACCTCAACCTCAGCCTGAGCTTTATTCACACCGCACAGGGCGACAAAGTACAGGGTCGGGCGACGCTGACGATTGCGGTTCATATCATTTTCTTCAGCCTCTCAGTGAGCGTGTCGGTGGAGAGAAGTTTCGGCAGCGGCAGCGGCGATCCGAAGATCGCCGACATGATCAGCGAAAAGAACTGGCATGACTACTGCTTGGCGTTTGCTGGTTAAGAGGGGACCGTAAATGGCGAGCCAGACACTGATTTTGGCAACTCTGCCCAATGGCTTGGATAGCAAGCGGAAGAAGCTCAAGCTATCACTCTTTATGACGCCGCGGCTCGAGGGGGGCGCAATCCTGGCCGCATTTCCCGACATCCTGAACTGGACGAGACAGGTCCAGGCTCACGGTATCAAATTCAAGATTACGTGCGGCGCCCATTCGACGACGGTTGCTCCCGACCCGAACGCGCTGAAAGCGCTGAATCCGGACGTATGGGAAGCAATCTTCAAGCCGGATACATTCGTCGAGAATTACCAGGTAACCGACTTCACCAAGCAGCTGATCGTCTCCTATCCGAGTCGTCAGGCTTCTTCCTATCTGAAATTTCTCACTCAGTTCGTGGCGACGAATCCGAACTACAGCCCCGAGGGTTCCGCCCGGGGCGGACCACTCCAGAGGCTCAATCCCTTGAGCTTTCGCGATGGGAACAAGTCGACGTTTGGCGACCAGATCTCCGCGATACGGCTTGAGCTCTGGAAAGAGCAGCAGGCGTTTGGGGCGTCCGGCGCGGTTGCGATAGCTCCCCGTCAGGTCCCGCCCACCTCCAGTCC
>NZ_JBAUSA010000952.1:0-3937 GCF_049581465.1 Caballeronia sp.
TCCACCAGGTCAGCGTCGCGCAAAAAATGGCGAGCGCGATGAGCGAAAGCAAGCGCGTCTGGAAGGCATTCATGGGTTGTGCCGGGTTGTGCTCATTCACTGCACCAGATTGTTCAGTTCGATAATCGGCAGCATCACCGCGAGCACGATCACGAGTACGACGCCGCCCATCGCGAGGATCAGCAGCGGTTCGAGCAGACTCGTGAGGAACATCGTGCGCCGTTCAAGTTCGCCCGCTTCGCCTTCGGCCGCGCGGTCGAGCATGGTGGTGACGTCGCCCGTGGATTCGCCTGAGCGGATCAGGTGGACGAGTACGGGCGGGAAAGTTTTCGTGTTGCCAAGCGCGCGCGAGAGCGACGTGCCTTCGCGCACGCGGATGATGGCGTCGTCGACGTTATCGCTCATCGCACGGTTGCTCAACGTCTCGCCGGCAGCTTGCAGTGCACGCAGGATCGGTACGCCCGCCGCCGTGAGAATCGCAAGCGTGCTGGCAAAGCGCACGGTGTTATAGCCGCGCACGAGTTTGCCGAGGAGCGGCGCCGTGAGAATCCAGCGGTCGAACGCCATGCGTGGACCGGGACGCGCGAGCAATTGCTTGATGAACCAGCTCACCAGCACCACGCCAATGAGCATTGCCCACCACCAATTTCGCACGAAGCCCGAGAGCCCCATCATCGCGATCGTGAGGAATGGCAGCGATTGCTTGGTGCTGGCAAACACGTTCACGACTTGTGGCACGACGTAGCTCAGCAAGAACGTGACAATGCCAAACGCGATCAGCGTGACGATCGCCGGATAGGTGAACGCGAGGACGATCTTCTGCTTGAGCGCATTGCGTTCCTCGATGTAATCGGCGAGTCGCGATAGCACCAGGCCGAGCTTGCCGGTATGTTCCCCGGCCGCTACCAGTGCACGATAAATCTCGGGAAAATCTCGTGGATGCTGTGCCAGCGCGTTTGCGAACGTATGGCCCCCGAGCACCTCGGCGCGGATCGCGGCCATCAGTTCCCGGATGTAGTCGCGCTCCGATTGCTCGGTGAGTACCGAGAGCGTTTCACCGAGCGGTAAGCCCGCGATCAGCAGGCTGGCAAGCTGGCGCGTGAGAATCGCCTGCTCGCGTTGCGACAAACGCTTGCCCAATGACAGCCGCTGCTTGCGTTCGCCACGGGTACGCAAACCGGCCGCTTCCACCACCAGTGGCGTGAGCCCTTGCGTTCTCAACTGAGTGCGCGCGGCGCGGGCACTGTCGGCATCGAGTACGCCGGTTTGCGACTTGCCCTTCTGATCGATGGCTTCGAAACGAAACGCCGGCATGGGTTCAGTCTCCGCCCGTCACGCGCAGCACTTCTTCCAGCGACGTCGCGCCCGTCGCCAGCCAGCGATTCGCGTCCTCGCGCAGCGTGCGCATGCCTCCGGCACGGCCGGCCGTCAATATTTCGGCATCCGATGCATTTCGGTGAATCAGCGCGCGGATGGGGTCATCGAGAAGAAGCAATTCGTACACGCCGCGACGCCCCGCATAACCCGAGTTGCCACACCGGCTGCAACCTACCGCATGCCAGTGAATGTGGCCGTCCTCCGCACGTTCTTCCTTGCAGACCGGGCACAACTGCCGCACGAGCCGCTGCGCCAGCACGCCAAGCAATGACGACGCCAGCAAATACGGCTCGACGCCCATGTCCGTCAGGCGCGTGACAGCGGACGCGGCGTCGTTCGTGTGCAGCGTAGCCAGGACCAGGTGACCCGTCAGCGACGCCTGCACCGCGATCTGCGCGGTTTCCAGATCGCGGATTTCACCAATCATGATGATGTCTGGATCCTGGCGCAGGATTGAGCGCAATGCGCGCGCGAATGTCATGCCGATGCGCTCGTTCACCTGCGTCTGGCCGATCCCGCCCAAGTCGTATTCGATCGGATCTTCCACCGTCATGATGTTCGTGGTGGCGGTTTCCAGTCGCGACATGGCCGCGTATAGCGTCGTCGTCTTGCCGGAACCGGTCGGACCCGTCACGAGCACGATGCCGTGCGGACGGCCGATCAGCTTGTCGAAGTAACCGAGCGTATCGCGCGCCATGCCGAGTGTTTCAAGGTTCAGCCGCTGCGCATCTTTCTCCAGCAGACGCAGCACCGCGCGTTCGCCGTGACCGGTCGGCAACGTGGAGACACGCACGTCCACGGGACGCCCGCCTACGCGCAACGTAATCCGACCGTCTTGCGGCAGGCGCTTTTCGGCGATATCCAGTTGCGCCATGATCTTGATGCGCGAAATCAGCGCGCCATGCAGCGCCTTCTTCGGGCGCACGACGTCGCGCAAGGTGCCATCGACACGAAAACGCACCACGGAGGACGTCTCGAACGGTTCGATATGAATATCCGACGCCTGTTCCCGCGCAGCCTGCGTGAGCAGCGCGTTAATCATGCGGATGATCGGTGCATCGTCTTCCGATTCGAGCAAATCCTCTATTTCGGGAATGTCCTGCATCAGGCGGGACAGGTCGACTTCACCTTCCACTTCGCCTACGACCTGCGCCGCGCTGCCGTCGTTGCGTGCGTACGCCGAATTGATCGCAGCCGAAAGCTCCGGCACCGGCAAACGCACAATCGACAGCGCGCCGAAATTGCGGGCGACCTCGGCCAGGGCCGCGTCGCTGGTTTTATCGCTGATCCACACTTCGATGCCATCCGCATGCTGGTGCGCGACGAGGATCTGTCCCGTGCGGGCGAACGCGTACGGAATCAGTCGCGCGGCAAGGGGTGACGGAATGCTCGTGGCGACATTCGCAGCGGACGCGTTCAGCGTGTTCACGGCGTGGCTCCTGGGGCGCCGTTCAGCGGTGTGCCCGGCTGTGTGTTGTTCGGCACCGCGTAGTTATTCACGTTCGCCGGTTGCTGCTGCGGCTGTTGTGGCTGTTGTTGTGTGCCAGGCGGCTGAGCCGTCTGGTATTGCTGCGGCTGCTGCTGTAGCTGCTGAACCTGTTGACCTGCCGGCTGCGGCGCCTGCGGCAGCGTCGTGCTGGGGCCCGCGCGCGTCATGTTGTTCCAGTTGAACAGGTTCTCCGCTGGCACACCGCCCTGGCTCGGCCCCATCGGCGCAGGCGGGATCACCGGAACGTTCGGATCTTTTTCGATCCGGTTATCGCTACCCGAGTTGTTTTGCTCCTGGCGCAAGCTATCGTAACGCTGGTTCGCGATCTGCGCGCTCGTCGCCTGATCACGCACGATCACCGGACGCAGAAACACCATCAGGTTGGTTTTGGTCCGCGTTTTCGCCTCACTGCGGAACAGCTGACCGATCCACGGAATATCGCCGAGGAGTGGAATCTTGCTGTTCGACGTTGAGTAGTTATCCTGCATCAAACCACCGAGCACGATAATTTCGCCATCGTCAGCAAGGATGGTCGACTGGATCGAGCGCGTGTTGATCGTGACGCCGCCGGGATTGTTCGTGGTCGTCGGGTCGACGCTCGAGTCTTCCTGATAGAGCTGAAGCTTCAGCACGCCGTTGGTCGTGATCTGTGGTTTCACGTGCAGCGTTATACCGACATCGCGTCGATCGAAGGTGTTGAATGCAGTGACCGAAGTGCTCGTGTTCGCCGTCGGCGTGGCATATGAGCCTGTCACTACCGGCACGTTCTGGCCGACTACGATCTTCGCCTCTTCGTTGTCGAGCGTGATGAGGTTTGGCGTTGAGAGCACGTTTGCATCGGCGGAAGTGGCCAGGGCTTGCAGCAAGCCGCCAAGCCCGAACACGTTGCCGAACTTGTGCAGGATGCCGACGTTCAGGCCGTTTGCCAGCAAACCTGATGCTGCCGCCAACGTCGTTGCCGTAGTGGATTGGGCGAGCCCATTCCCGATAGCCGTCAAATCGACAATATTCGTGTTGCCCGATCCGAAGCTCGAGCTGCCGTAGACGCCGTTGTTGCCGCCTTGCGAGAGC
>NZ_JBAUSA010000953.1:0-4175 GCF_049581465.1 Caballeronia sp.
CGGTTGCTCCCGCCCGCCACACGCATCGCGAAACCGCGGGTGCTGTGCTTGACGAACACCCACGCCGCAATGCATGCGACCACGCCCCAGAACAAACCCCAGTGAACTTCAAAGCCCGGCATTTGCCCAATCATCAGCCCATCCGGCACGGGCAACGTGGAAGGCTTGTTCAGGCTTGCCGGATCGCGCAGCGGGCCTTCAACCAGATGCTTGAAAAGCGCAATGCCGATATACGACATCAACAGGCTGCTGATTGTCTCGTTCACACCGCGCCATTGGCGCAATGCGCCGACCGCGCCGATCCACAGGCCTCCGGCAAGCATTCCCGCAAAAGCCATCAACGGCGTGGCGATAAGCCAAGGCGTGCCGTGCGGCAATATCTGCGGCACCACGGCCGCCGCAAGGCCACCCAGCGCAAGCGCGCCTTCACCCCCGATCACGATCAGGCCGACTTGCGCCGGCAACGCCACGCAGAGCGCGGTGAACATCAACGGTGACGCGCGCAACAAGGTGCTTTGCCACGCGAACGACGAGCCGAATGCGCCTTCAATGATCAAGCCGATGGCATCGAGTGCCGGTTGACCCTGGATCAGCAAAAATAATAGAAACAACAGGACCGTGCCGCCGAGCGCGCAGACAGTTGGCAGTGCAGGCAGCAGCCCAAGCATGACTCGGGCAATGCCGGGGCTCAGGACAGGACTGGCATTGGACGGCATTGCGGCTCCTTCGTCGGCGAGTGACAAGACACAAACAAACAACCGTCCAGGAATCGGCCTCGATCAGATCTGTCCCACGACGCCGGCAACGAGATAGTTCATGCTCTCGAGCACGATGTCGGTTTGCGGATGACTTGTGCCAGTCGCAATGACGTCGGCGCCCTTGTTGTCCTTGATCGGCCCCTTGAAAATCATGAAGTCGCCGGCCACCATCTTTGCCTTCGCCGCGTCAGCGTCCTTCTTCGCTTCGGGCGTCACCTTGGCTCCATACGGTGACATCTTCACGAAGCCCTCCTTCAAGCCGCCGCGCAGCACGTTGGGTGGCGTCTTGCCTGACTGGACATCGTCGACGAGCAATGTGTAAGGCGTCGCCCAGTCCCATTCCGCGCCCGTGAGATATCCCTTCGGCGCGAGGGCCGCCTGGCTCGCGTGATAGCCACAACTCATCGCGCCGCGTTTCTCGGCGGTTTCGATCACGACCTTCGGTCCGTCGACGTGACACGTCAATACATCGCAGCCCTGATCGACTAGACTGTTCGCCGCTTCGGCTTCCTTGACGGGCATCGACCAATCGCCGGTGAATATCACATGCGTGGTGATGGAAGGATCCACTGACTGCGCCCCGAGCGTGAACGAGTTAATGTTGCGCAGGACCTGCGGAATCGGCTTGGCCGCGACAAAGCCGAGCTTCTTGCTCTTGCTGGCATGGCCCGCCACTACGCCATTCAAGTACTGGCATTCATCGATATAACCAAAGTAGCTTGTAATGTTCGACGGGTTCCCCTGCTTCCACAGTCCGCCGCAATGCGCAAAGCGGACGTTGGGATACTTCGCGGCCATCTTGAGTACGTGTGGATCGAAGTATCCAAACGATGTCGCGAAAATCAACGTCGCGCCATCCTGCTCGATCATCGCTTCCATCGACTTCTGAACCGCGATGGTTTCCGGCACGTTCTCCTCTTCAACCACCTTTACGTTCGGCAGCTTTTTGATCACACCCGCCGCTTGCGCCTGGGCCTGGTTGTAGCCATAGTCACCACGTGCCCCGACGTAGATCACACCAGCCGTCAGCTTGGCCGCCGCGAACACGGATTCGAACGGCAGTACGCTGCCGAGCGCGAGGGCGCTGGCGCTCTTTAGGAAGACGCGGCGGTTGGTCATGATGGTCCGTTTCCTTTAGGTAGGTTATCTAACTATTTCTTATTGATCGGCTCATTGATCGGCTTTAACTTCGAATGGGTCTCAATATAAGCAAGCCACCCGCCGAACGCAGTGATGTCGCGAGCATCCGCGTGACCAAGGCAAGCCTGCGACGTCAATGTTGTCCTTGACTGCAAAGGGAACGCCGAACAGCGGCATGCGCTCGATGATTGCGCGACCGTGGGTGCCAAGTAAAACGTCCATCTCGCGCGCCCGGGCGAGAAGATCCGCAGCGCAAATGCGCAGGGTCCAGACCTCCGCCCGATCGACTGCATCAAGTCGCTCAAGGACATCGGCAATCGCACGCGATGGCGTCAACGACCCGTTTGCGTATTGTTCGAGGAGCGCGCGAACAGTGATTGGCACAGCGTGGAATGGGGACGATTTCACGGGTTCAATCTTGAATACAAGATTGAACCCGTAAAGCACGACCCGTGCCCAAAGTCATGTGAACTGCATTCGCGTTGAAAGCCCTGTGCGCTAGGGACTCGCACCGTGAGGACCGGCCGGCGCCGCGCCGCCTTTCGGTTCATGAGCGCCCACAAATGGAGTCACTTGGTGCAACCATCCCAAAATAAGGGCGTGCGCTCATTTCATAAAGCGCATCCCTGCGCCGCCGAAATTGAAAAAGTCCATCCGGCTTGCGCCGAATGGACTTTTGTTTGCAACGAAGCCTGATCGCGGAGGTACCTTGAAGCCGGCACCGTTGCGCTTCCGAGGAAGCCCAGCCGACAGGTTTAAACCAGCCAACTAGCCCGTTCGCTTTCCAGCGGGGATCCGGATCACGACGAGATAAACATTTTGCAGAGCTTGGCGAAGACCGGCCATCGGAGGAATCCGATAGCTCGCCGTGGTGAATTTAACGGATCGCCTGAGCCGGAGCCTGGTCATTGAACACTTGTCACGTCGACCAAAACACGCGTACCCGGAACCACTGAGGCAATCCCAGCCGGTGATTTTGCCTGCACGGTTATCTCGGCGCCTTGCGTGTCCTTGAGGCTTATCAAGCCACGCTGAGCGTCGACACGCGTCACGCTAGCCACCGTCTGGTCGCCCGACGCCGATGGCACGGCCGCGAGCGTCGACGAGTCGAGCACGGTCATGCGAATGCCACGCACAGCCGTGCCGGTCACTTTCGTGCCTGCCTTCAACTTGTCGAGATTCGGCACGTCGGTGCCTACCTGGAACGCTTCGCTGTCGCCCTGCGCATTGACGACGGTGACCGCTCGCGTACTCATGTCCACGGACTGGACCTTGCCGCCTACTTGCACCGACGTCGTGCCGAGGATGGTTGTTGCAAACGCGCTGGAGACCGCGATCGTCGAGGCTGCCGCGATCAAAGCCTGCTTGAGATATTTCGTTGAGGTGGATTTCATGGTGTTGCTCCTGCCGGACAAATTAGGGTCTGCTTATACGTCGTCCGCGCCAGTCGCATAAGCACTTCAAAAAACGTGAACCGAGTTTGTTTTTCGAGATGAGCCCTGTCAATAAATTCTGAGGATTTTTAGGCATCCTCCTATTTTAAATACACAACATTTAGCTTCTTATTAAAACGGTCTATTTCACCGTTTGAGGACTGCCGCCGCGTCCGATGGTCGTACACTGTTGCAATCACGCCCCGCGTACATATTTAGGATGCCGCAGTCCATTACAATACGCGCCTTCAATCTTTGCCCGGCATCGGGCGCTGGGGAAACACCATGTCTCTTCTCGACGTGGATTCAATCGACTACGTCGGTGTGAACAATTTGTTCAAGCGAGTGTATGTCGGCATTTTCGACGAACTGGACTGGGATGACGAAGCGACGCACTTTGCGCTATTAACAAAGAAGATCGATCGTTACACGCAGTACGTCCGCTCTGGTCAGTTGCTCACGGCGTATCCCGTCGTGCGTGGCTATCCGGTGGTTTTTGAATACGTGGCCATGCGGCCCATGACGCGCTCGGCCGAAGCCTTCTGGAAGACGCGTGAGGCGCTCATCCGCTCAGTGGGGTACGGCGTGCGATGCCGCACCGTCGATGTCCGGCATGCGTCGGCCTCCGACACGCCGGTCGATACCGCGGTCAGCGCAACGCCGGCCGCTATCGGACCGGTCGCGAATTTGGCGGCGCATTTGCCGCTGTCTGCACCGGCTGGTGTGCACGAAGAACGACATCGCGACGACATTGTGCATGGCGGCCGGCGCGCGGTACTAGTGATGCGCAAAAAGACGTCGTCAGGACGCTAAGGACACGCGGGTGCTGCCACAAACATAAGCG
>NZ_JBAUSA010000954.1:0-4336 GCF_049581465.1 Caballeronia sp.
GAAGAATTGATAATTGCGGCTGTGCTGGGCCTGCATTCGTTGCTTGTCGCCCTTTTCGATTCCAAGCAACCCGTATAGCTTCCAACCCACAGATCGTCTTCTTTCCAGATAGGGCGATATCCACTCGCGCGGGTAATAGTCCCACTCGTCCGTGCATGTCTCGTCCAATGTCGAATGGAAATTGACCCGCTGGATCGCGGCGCAAATACGGTCCTTGGCGTGCCCCGTGACGACATGTACTCGCCAGGGCTGGATGTTGACGCCCGTGGCAGCGAACCGCGCGATGTCCAGTATCGATTCCACTGTCTCTCGAGAAACCGGCGTGGGCAGAAACGCCCTGACGCTGCGACGCGACAGGATGGCCCATTCGATGGCCTGGCGCAGCGCATCGGCATCCATCGCCGGTGGCGTGTCACTTCTTTCCTCACTTCTCGTCATCTGTTCCTCCATCTGTCGTCACGATCGGCGAATCCGGGCAACTCGGTTGAGCCTAAGGATTTCTATTGAGAGGAAGGTTAGCCGGGCGAAAAGAGACGTGTTGTCACCTACAAGACATTGTCTCGAACACGACAATCGACATCGGCCAATCAATCGTCTCCACGAACGGAAGAAATGTCTCGTTCGGGACAGTTCCGGGGCATCGGAACGTTTAGATTGGATGTGGAGGCCGCCAAGGTTTGAACGATGCCAGTTCAGAGGTCGCACCCGGGCGCCGCCTGTATCCCCAACACTTTTCCATCCGGCGAGGAGACATACCATGCCCACCCCAATCTACGAGCGCGGACTCGATAGGAACGAAGCCAACCATGTACCGCTGACACCGCTGCACTCACTCGATCGATGCGCCGAGTTGTTCCCGGAGCGTATCGCGATCGTGCACGGCGCGATGCGCCAGACCTGGCGCACGACGCGCGGCCGCTGCTACCGGCTAGCTAGCGCGCTCGCCCGACGAGGTGTCAAGCGCGGCGACACCGTATCGATCATTGCCCCTAATACGCCCGCGATGGTGGAGGCACATTTCGGCGTGCCGCTAAGCGGAGCGGTGCTCAACACGATCAATTGCAGACTGAATGCCGACGGCATTCGTTTCATCCTGCTTCACGGGGAATGCAAGGTTCTTTTGGTGGATCGTGAATTCGCCGCCCTCGCTGCGGACGCACTCGAGCACGTTCCAGATAGGCCGCTGGTGATTGACATTGCCGATCTCGAAGCACCGCCGGGGACATCGATCGGTGAGTTCGACTACGAGCAATTGCTTGAAGAGGGTGATCCAGACTTCGAAGGCGTATGGCCCGCGGACGAATGGGAAGCCATCGCACTGAACTATACGTCCGGGACGACATCAGACCCGAAAGGGGTCGTAATAAGTCACCGGGCCGCGCACCTCATGAGCATGTCGCAGTTGATCGACTGGGGGATGCCGCGCGCGCCGGTGTATCTCTGGACCCTCCCCATGTTCCACGCCAACGGCTGGTGCTTCGCCTGGGCGATCACTGCAGCGGGTGGCACCCATGTCTGTCTGCGCAAGGTCAATGCCCCAGGAATATTTACAGCGATCCGCGAATATGGCGTCGATCATTTTTGTGCCGCGCCTATCGTCCTGGCCGCGTTGTCCGCCGCTCCCGCCAGCGAGCGTAGCCCTTTGCCGCGCGTCGTTCGCGTGCGCACCGCAGGTTCACCGCCTCCGGCAGCCGTGTTGAAATCGGTCAGCGAACTGGGATTCGAGGTTGAGCATGTGTACGGCATCACCGAAGCCTCGGGCACGCCGGTCAGTTGCTTCATTCAGGAAAATTGGCGCGCGTTGCCCAATGAGGAGCAGGCGCGTTTGAAGGCGCGGCAAGGTAACCGGGCGTGCGGACTTGAAGCCTTGCGCGTAGCAGATCCCGCCACTCTGGAGCCGGTTCCAGCGGACGGCAAGACCCAGGGAGAGATCCTGTTGCGCGGAAACGTAGTCATGAGAGGCTATCTGAAGAACGAGGAGGCTACGCGAAACGCCTTCGAAGGAGGCTGGTTCCATACTGGCGATATAGCAGTGCTGCACCCGGACGGATACGTTCAGATCACGGATCGCTCAAAAGACGTCATCATTTCCGGAGGCGAAAATATCTCATCCGTAGAGGTGGAAGACGTATTGCACCAGCACCCGGCCGTACTCATCGCGGCCGTGGTGGCGCAGCCCGATGCCAAGTGGGGTGAAGTGCCTTGCGCATTTGTCGAATTAAAACCGGGTATCGAAACACCTTCTGAACGAGAGCTGATTTCCTTCTGTCGAGAGCGGCTCGCTCACTTCAAGTGCCCTGCGAGGATCATGTACTGCGTCCTGCCAAAAACAGGTACAGGAAAGATTCAGAAATTTCGACTTCGAACGCAAGCTGGCAGCCAGGAGGCCATTACGAAGCTGTCTCACGCGTAACCTGTATGACGGCCTAAGAACAATGCGGGGGCATGCGGGGAGACAAACCGCTGCGTGGCACTTATACGAGAAACGTGGTGAACCACGTCAAGCGGGTGCCACGACACTTAGCAGTGCTTCAATAGTTCGCAACGTGCTTCGCACTCACCGCCCCATCAATCTTCGGGGTGGGAAAAATCTCGAAGCCCTGTCAGGTCGAGAATTCGAACTGAGCCGTATTCGATCAACAAGAGCCCCGCATCGGCAAGCTCGTGAAGCGCTCGGTTCGTGTTCTGCCGGGAAAGCCCGGACAGTCGTCCAATTTCTTCTTGCGAAAGACCCAGCGTCGGATTAGTTGCTGCGTAGAGTTGTGGATTGAACAGTTCAGCGAGACAGAACGCGACTCTTGCAGACGCTTTTTGCAAACGAAGATTTCCGACCAGTCCGACGTAGTAGCCGCACCGTGCATTGAGTTGATCGATGACAAATCGACTAAACGAGTGGCTATTGTCAAGCAGCCACTCGAATGTGCTACGTGGGATAAACGCGACTTGGCTAGCGCGCAGCGCGACCACCGAGTAGGGGCGAGGCTCATCTTTCAGTACGGCTCCCTCCCCGAACCAGGAGCCCGCGGGCACACCGGCGAAGGTCGTGGGGCGCCCCGCTTTAGAAACCGTATCGACTTTCACCAACCCCTCGATCACGCCGAGCCAATGATCCGCTGGCGCTCCCTGATGACAGACTACGGCACCACCAGAATATGATCGCTCAAAAACATCTTTCTGGACGCGCGCGAGCTGCTCGGCGGTCAAGTTAGCGGACCAGGCAGAGCGTGATATGAAGGATTGAAACTCAACCGGTAGGGGCATCGCCAAGTTCGCTTCGAAACGTCTGGAAGCATTAGTTTAACGCCGCCCCCCGGTGGCTTGCTTCAGACTAATCGCTTCAGACCCATCGCTCGATCGCGATGGCGGTCGCCTCCCCGCCGCCGAGACACAGCGACGCGATCCCACGCTTCATGCCATACGTCTCCAGCGCCGAAAGCAGCGTGACCATCACGCGCGCGCCCGATGCACCGATCGGATGCCCGAGTGCGCAGGCGCCGCCATGCACGTTGACCTTGTCGTGCGGCAGGTCGAGATCGCGCATTGCCGCCATCACGGCCACCGCGAACGCTTCGTTGATCTCGAACAGGTCGACATCCCGCAGATTCCAGCCAGTCTTCTCCGACAGCTTGCGCATCGCGCCGATGGGGGCCGTGGGAAAGAGATTCGGGCGGTCGCCATGGGTGGCGTGCCCGAGGATCACGGCCTTGGGCGTCAGGCCGCGCCGCTCGGCCTCCGAGCGGCGCATCAATACGAGTGCCGCCGCACCGTCGGAAATCGACGACGAGTTCGCCGCGGTTACCGTGCCGCCGTCGCGGAACGCCGGCTTGAGCGTCGGGATCTTGTCGAGCTTCGCCTTGCCCGGCTGTTCGTCGATCGAGACCACCGTTTCCGTCTTGCCCGCGCGCACGGTCACGGGCGCGATCTCCGCCGTGAAGCGTCCCTCCGCGATCGCCCGTTGCGCCCGCGTGAGCGACGCGATCGCGTACCCGTCCTGGGCCTCGCGCGTGAACCCATACGTCGTGGCGCAATCCTCCGCGAACGCGCCCATCAGACGGCCCTTGTCGTACGCGTCCTCAAGCCCGTCGAGGAACATGTGGTCGACCACCTGCCCGTGGCCCATCCGGTAGCCTCCGCGAGCCTTGGGCAACAGATACGGGGCCTGCGACATGCTTTCCATGCCGCCCGCAATCATCACGCTCGCCGAACCCGCGAGCAGCAGATCGTGCGCCAGCATCGCGGCCTTCATGCCCGAGCCGCACATCTTGTTGATCGTCGTTGCGCCCACCGACAACGGCAGCCCCGCCTTTAGCGCCGCCTGCCGCGCCGGGGCCTGGCC
>NZ_JBAUSA010000955.1:0-18954 GCF_049581465.1 Caballeronia sp.
GATCAGGATCGAGCCGCCGCCGTGCCACAGCGGTTGCTCGCCGAGGTACGCGCTCAAATCTTCTTGCGGCACAACGGCCGGATTCAACAGCACTGCGCGCCAGCCATGCTTTTCAGCCAGCCAGGTCGCGTAGTAACCGCCTAGCGAACTGCCCACCAGCGTGACGTCGTCATCCGGAGCCTGCCGCGCGAGCGTTTCGGCGAGCGCAATCGCCTCTTTCGGCGAGACTGGCAGGACGGGACAACGCCATTCGTCGATCAGGCCCAGTTCTTCCAGCCGCGCCCGCATCACGCGAGCCTTGAATGATTGTGGCGACGAACGAAATCCGTGTAGATAAAGGATCACGCGCGCCCCTGGCTCGCGGGACGCGCGGACAGCGCGTCAAGCAACTTTTGATGCACGCCGCCGAAGCCGCCGTTGCTCATGACAAGCACATGGTCGCCGGGCCGCGCTGCCGCCGTGACTGACTTGACCAATAGGGCGATGTCGTCGAAGGCTTGCGCCTTGTCGCCGAGAGGACCGAGCGCCGCGTGCAAATCCCAGCCGAGCTTGTCGCGACCTTCGCGTGCGCCATAGCCGAACACAAGGTCGGCATCGGCGAGACTGTCGGGCAATAGCGCTTTCATGGTGCCGAGTTTCATGGTGTTCGAGCGCGGTTCGAGGACGGCAAGAATCCGGCTTCGGCTTTTCTCACCGATACGCGTCCGCAAACCCGCTATCGTCGTTTCGATTGCAGTAGGGTGATGCGCGAAATCGTCATAGACGGTCACGCCCTCGACACTGCCCTTCACTTCCATGCGGCGCTTCACGTTTCGGAACGTGCCCAGCGATTCGGCCGCCTGCGCGGGCGGAACGCCGACCGAACGCGCCGCGGCAATCGCGGCGAGCGCATTCATTCGATTGTGCTCCCCTTGAACCTGCCAGTCGACCTTGCCCACGCGAGCACCGTTCCAATAGACGGCAAACTGTTCGTCGACCGTTGCGCTTTCTGTCGCGGGCAACGCTTCCCAACCGCCCTGCACACCGAAGCGCTCGACTTCGGTCCAGCAGCCACGCGTCAAGACGCGCTCCAGCGCGCCCTCGCGGCCATTGGTCACGATCCGGCCAACGCCCGGCACGGTGCGCACCAAATGATGAAATTGCGTCTCGATCGCGGCGAGATCCGGGAAGATATCGGCGTGATCGAATTCGAGATTGTTCAGGACAGCCGTGCGCGGGCGGTAATGGACGAACTTCGAACGTTTATCGAAGAATGCGGTGTCGTACTCGTCCGCCTCGATCACAAAGAAGCTCGAATCGGTCAAACGTGCCGAAATGCCGAAATTCAAGGGCACGCCGCCGATCAGGAAGCCGGGATTCATGCCGGCGTCTTCCAACAGCCACGCGAGCATGGAACTCGTGGTCGTCTTGCCGTGCGTGCCCGCCACGGCCAGCACCCATTTCCCGTTCAGCACATGCTCGCCGAGCCATTGCGGGCCGGACGTATAAGGCAGGCCGCGATCGAGAATGGCTTCCATGAGCGGATTGCCCCGCGTGACCACGTTGCCGACAACATAGAGATCCGGCTCGAGCGCAAGCTGTTCGACGCCATATCCTTCTATCAGCTCAATACCCTGCGCTTCGAGCTGCGTGCTCATGGGCGGATAGACGCCGGCGTCGCAACCGGTGACGCGATGACCCGCTTCGCGGGCAAGAACGGCGAGGCCGCCCATGAACGTGCCGCAAATGCCGAGGATGTGAATGTGCATAAAGCGTGTTGTGCCGCGCGGGCGCCGGCTTCAAAAAAGAGGACCGTGGGCACGGATGAACCAGCCATGAAACCCGTTGCCCGGAGCCTCGCATTGTAACCGAGCGGGCCGGGCGTCCTTTCCCGGAATTGTCCGTGAGGCCCGCCCCGCGACCCGCACCACGGAAGGGCGTATATTGAATCTCCGGTATCATTCCGCCATGATTCGCAAATCACATTTCGATCCGCTACGCGTGCGCGAAGAGATTGCTATCGCGGCCGCGCGGATGATCGCCGAAGACGGGCTGGACTACTCCACCGCGAAGCGCAAAGCGGCGCGGCAAGTCGTCGGCGAGACTCGGGTGAGCGGCGAATGGCTACCCGACAATAATCAGATCGAAGACGAGATTCGCGAATATCAGGCGATTTTCCAGAGCGAAAGCCAGCCAGCCGTGCTGCGACGGATGCGCGAAGTCGCGCTGGAGTGGATGGAGCGTCTTCAGTCATTCAATCCTTACCTGACCGGCGCGGTGCTGAACGGCACGGCGGGCGAGCACTCCGACATCCATCTGCAATGCTTCTGCGACAACCCCAAGGAAGTCGCCATTTATCTGCTGAATTCGAACGTCCAATACGATGTATCGGAGACGCGTCACTTTGCCGGGCGCGGCTTTGTGGAAACGCTGAGCTTCCTGATGCGCCCATCGCGCGATGAAGAACCCATGGGTATTCACGTCGCGCTCTACGACACCAACGATCTGCGCGGCGCCGTTCGCGCGGACGGACGCGGCAAGTTCGCCCGTGCGAACGCTGCCTCCGTGCGCGCGTTGCTCGACGAACCACCGCTCCAGACACCGGCCACACCTTCATGAATACATTGCGCATTGTTGCGTCGCTGGCCGTTGCGGTCCTCGCGACAGTCGGCGGTTATTACACCAGCAGTCACTACACGAGCACGAGCCATCTTGCCGTCGCCAGCGACGCCAGCAACACGACTGAAGCGGCCGTGACGACATCGAAAGCCGGCGCCGTCGATGAACTCTGGAAGGCGCCGCTCCAGAACGCCGCAGGCACGTCGCAGGGCATCGCTGCGTTTAAAGGCAAGCCAATCGTGCTGAACTTCTGGGCGTCGTGGTGCGGACCCTGCGTCAGGGAAATGCCGTCGCTCGCGGTGCTGCAACGGGAATATGCGAAGAAAGGCATCACGTTCATTGGCGTTGGCGTCGATTCCGAGAAAAACGTCAACGAGTTCCTTCAGAAGATTCCCGTCGGCTACCCCATCTACATTGCAGGCTTTGGCGGCGCGGACCTCGCGCGCAGCTTCGGCAACAATGCCGGCGCGTTGCCGTACACCGTGGTGATCGACGCGAAGGGCCAAGTTCGCTCGACAAAGCTGGGTGAGGTTGACCAAAAAGAGCTGAAAGCGACGCTCGACGCCCTGTAAACGGCCCATCTGACGGCGCGCGAACCTCGGCCAAACGCGGGGAGTTGACGTGAATTCGAGAAACTTTGCGCGATAATGCATGCGAAATGCGCTCACGCGGCGCGCGCGGCTGCATAATCGAAGCGTCTTGCACATCGTAAAACTAGACAACATTCGCTATAGGGCGCTAAAGTGCGCCCAACTCCGCACAAATCAAAGCTGCTATGTCCCAACTGTTGGTGCTACACGGCCCTAATCTAAATCTGCTCGGCACCCGTGAACCGGGTGTCTACGGCCACGTAACGCTTGCAGAAATCGACAAGGCGCTCGCGGACAAGGCGCAGGAGGCGGGCGCGCAGTTGTCATCGTTCCAGAGCAATCACGAAGGCGCCCTCGTCGACCGCATCCAGCAAGCGCGGACGGAAAACGTCGACTTTGTCCTGATCAATCCCGCTGCCTACACGCACACGAGCGTCGCGATCCGCGATGCCCTCGCGGGCGTGGCCCTGCCGTTCGTGGAGATCCACCTGTCGAACGTGCATCGCCGGGAACCGTTCCGGCATCACTCCTATTTCTCCGATCAAGCGGAAGCCGTCATTTGCGGCCTCGGCTGGAAAGGCTATCTGTACGCGCTCGATTTCGCGCTCGACCGTATCGCGTCGAAGCCGCGCGCCTGAACGCGCATGGCATCCAAGTGAGACTTCGGGCCGTCCAGCCTCAATGCTCGCGCGGACCGCCGGCACTTATAAATCAAGTCAAGCACCGGAAGCGTTTCCGGTTATCAAGCATTGAAAGGGGAATTTTCGATGGACCTTCGTAAGCTCAAAACTCTAATCGACCTCGTCTCGGAATCCGGCATCTCAGAGCTGGAAGTGACGGAGGGCGAAGGCAAGGTTCGCATCGTAAAGAACGCAGCGCCGATCTATATGCAGGCTCCGCAGTACATGCAGCAAGGCCCGATGCAGCAGGCGCCGCAGTACAGCCAGCCGGGCGACGCAGGCACCGGCGCCGGATTGGTCGTGCCAGCCACGCCCGCCCCTGTTGTGCCGCAAGGCCACGTAGTGACCTCGCCGATGGTCGGTTCGTTCTACCGCGCGCCTTCCCCGGGCGCCGATGCGTTCGTGCAGGTAGGCGACACGGTGAAGGAAGGCCAGACGATCTGCATTATTGAAGCAATGAAGCTGCTCAACGAGATCGAAGCCGATAAATCGGGCGTCGTGAAGGAAATCCTGGTTGAAAACGGTCAGGCCGTCGAGTACGGTCAACCGCTGTTTGTCATTGGCGACTAATCGCTTTTCGCTTTTACTTGTCGGACGCCGGCTAGTCAGCTATCTAGCGCTTCCGGCCCCAGCACTCGGGCACTCGCCGCGTCTTATGCACGCTTGGCCGGCGAGCCAAGCCGCCGATCTTCCAGGGTCCCCTCGGATATAACCGGCCGGCGATCCATCGATGAGTCGAAACTTGCTATGTTTGAAAAAATCCTGATTGCGAATCGTGGCGAAATTGCGCTTCGAATCCAGCGCGCGTGTCGCGAACTAGGCGTCAAGACGGTCATCGTCTATTCCGAGGCCGATAAAGAAGCCAAGTACGTGAAGTTAGCCGACGAAGCCGTGTGTATCGGACCAGCTCCGTCGAACTTGAGTTACCTGAACATGCCCGCGTTGATCAGCGCGGCCGAAGTCACCGACGCCGAGGCGATCCACCCTGGCTACGGTTTCTTGTCGGAGAACGCGGATTTTGCTGAACGCGTCGAGCAGTCTGGCTTTACGTTCATCGGGCCGCGTCCGGAAACCATTCGCCTGATGGGCGACAAGGTGTCCGCCAAGCAGATGATGATCAAGACCGGCGTGCCCTGCGTGCCGGGTTCGGAAGGCGCATTGCCTGAGGATCCGAAAGAGATCGTGAAGATTGCCCGCGCGGTCGGCTATCCGGTGATCATCAAGGCAGCGGGTGGCGGCGGCGGTCGCGGCATGCGCGTGGTGCACACGGAAGCCGCGCTCGTAAACGCGGTGAACATGACGCGCGAAGAAGCGGGTCGTGCATTTGGCAATCCGCAGGTCTACATGGAGAAATTCCTGGAGAACCCGCGGCACATTGAAATTCAGATTCTTGCGGATTCGTTTCGCAACGCGATCTGGCTTGGCGAACGCGATTGCTCGATGCAACGTCGTCACCAGAAAGTGATTGAAGAAGCGCCGGCGCCGGGTATTGCGCGGCGGTTGATCGAAAGGATTGGCGATCGTTGCGCCGATGCTTGCAAGAAGATGGGTTACCTGGGCGCGGGTACGTTCGAGTTCTTGTACGAGAACAACGAGTTCTATTTCATCGAAATGAACACGCGCGTGCAGGTTGAGCATCCCGTGACGGAGTTGATTACGGGCATCGATATCGTGCAGGAGCAGATCCGGATTGCGGCTGGTGAAAAACTTATGTTCCGTCAGAAGGACATCGAGATTCGCGGCCACGCGATCGAATGCCGGATCAATGCGGAAGATCCGTTCAAGTTCACGCCCTCGCCGGGACGTTTGACGTCGTGGCATTCGCCGGGTGGTCCGGGAATTCGCGTCGATTCGCATGCGTACAACGGCTATTTTGTACCGCCGAATTACGACTCGATGATTGGGAAGCTGATTTCCTACGGCTCGACGCGTGAGCAAGCCATCAACCGGATGCGGATCGCTTTGTCGGAGATGGTCGTTGAGGGCATTTCGACCAATATTCCGCTGCATCGCGAGATGATGATCGACGCGAAATTCGTCGAGGGGGGGACTAGTATTCATTATCTTGAGAATAAGCTTGCAGCTCGGAAGGCTGCCGCTGTTGTGGCGGCTGAGGATTCGGGGGGGTAGGGCGGAGGGGTGGGTTTGGGGGGTGCTGCGTGCGGCGAGTGTCGGTCCAGGGTGGAGTCCTCCTGCTAGCGTGGTCGTTCTGCTTAAGTCGGATTTTCTTGCGTATTTCTGTTAGCCCCTATCCGGGGCGGGACTTCATTTCTTTTCAAACGCGAAAAGAAACGAAGCAAAGAAACGCGTTCAAACCGCGAATACCTAAGTGTCGTCGTCGCTCATTTCAGGTTTTTGGCACGAACGTAGTGGCGCCCCACACATCAACCCGCAGTCGAACACCCTCCTCAAGCACCAACGGCGCGCACTCGCTTCGCCTCGACGGCCCCACCCCACGTTGCCGCTAGCGGCAACTCCACCGAAACGCCAGACTCCACTCTCGCCCCACACGCGCCGCTAACAGAACCGCCCCCACCTCCCCCACCACTCCCCGCCATGCACATCCAAACGAAACCTAGCCCCTCCCGGAGCACCCATGAGCTATAGGGAACTCATCGCCGAACTAGACCGCCAACACGCGGAAACACTATCCGACGCGTTGCTGGAGTTCGGCGCACTGTCAGTCTCAGTCGAAGACGCCGACGCCGATACCCCCGACGAACAACCGCTCTTCGGCGAGCCCGGCCTCACGCCGACACAAAGCGCATGGAAGCGCTCGCGCGTGGTCGCCCTGCTCGCCACCGATACCGATCCACTCGTCCTGCTAACAGCCGCGTCGAATGAAATCGGCCTGGCAACTACGCCAGCGTTCACGCTGCGCGACGTCGAGGACCAGGATTGGGTGCGACTCACGCAATCGCAGTTCGACCCCATTCATATAGGCGAACGGATCTGGGTCGTACCGTCGTGGCACGCCGCACCCGACCCCACCGCACTCGTGCTCGAACTCGATCCAGGCCTCGCCTTCGGCACAGGCAGCCATCCAACCACGCGACTCTGCATGGAATGGCTCGAACAACACGTGCACGAAAATCAGTCCGTGCTCGACTACGGCTGCGGTTCCGGCATCCTCGCAATCCTCGCCAAGAAGTGCGGCGCGAATCCAGTGACCGGTATCGACATCGACCCGCAAGCGGTGGAATCGGCTCGCCAAAATAGTGAGCGCAACCACGCGGCAGTCACCTACGGTCTTCCCGACGATTGCCCGGAAGGACAGTTCGATATCGTGGTCGCGAATATCTTGTCAAACCCGCTCAAGCTAATGGCGTCGATGCTCAGCACCCGCGTGAAGCCAGGCGGACATATCGCGTTGTCAGGCATCCTGGCCCGCCAGGCGGACGAAGTCGCAGCGGTCTACGCACGCTGGATCGATATCAGTGTGTGGAAGGAACACGAAGGCTGGGTATGTCTCGCCGGTACGCGCCGCGAAAGCCTTTAGAATAGCGCCATCGTCCACGAACCGGCTTCTGGCCTTAGGCTAACGATGGCGCTGGCTACACGTTGTCCCTTCTGCGAAACAGTTTTTCGACTCGACCCACACCTGCTCGCGCCGCACGACGGCCGCGTGCGGTGCGGCCATTGCCAGGAAGTCTTCGACGGCGCGCACTACCAGTTTGAACGCGACGAAACGTTGATGGCCGCACTGGCCGCCACAGCACCGAACTACGAAGCGCAATCTCGGCCGGAACCAGCGCCGAGTAAAGCCATGCCAGATCACGAAGCCCTAAGGCAACCGGCAACCGGTGGGGCTGTCCCAGATCACGATGCCCTAAAGCAACCGCCAACGGGCACCGCCGCGCCAGACCACGATGCTTTAAACGAACCCGTACCAGGCGAGGCCGCGCCGAATTATGGCGTCGACACAACGAGCCCCTGGTCGTCTCCCGCCAGCGCCCACGTCGCCGATGGCAATCGCGACGCGCTCGGCATTTCGCTGCATCCTTACATCCCCGACGCAGCACTCAGGCCGCCCGCTGCGCGCGAGCCTGTGAGTCCTCCTGCCTACACCGCCCGCAAGGAACCGTCGGCCGAATCCCCTGCCGCGGAAACGATCCCCGGCACGCAGGCCGAAAGCGATGTCCTGGGCCAAGGGCTCGCTGAGTCGCCGTGGGAAGCGGCCCCGCATGCAGAAACAAGCGCGCGAGTTCATCAAGAAGCCTCCCAGGAAGCTCCCTTCGATTTTCGCGTTGATCCGCGGCTTGAACAGAACCCGAACAGTCGCACCGACCCGTTCATCGGCGGTATCGATAATGATCGCGTCACCGATGCGCGGACCGAGCCGTTCGTCAGCCGGACCCAGGCCGAACGGCGCACGACCGATCGCATCGAGCCCGCTTCCGCGCCGGCCAATCCGTGGATCGGTAATGCCGACCCCGAGCCCAGCTTCGGCACGCCCTCGTCGGTGTCCGACGTTGCGCTCGCGCCCCCTGAGCCCGACCCCTTCCCTGTTATGCGCGAGAGCCGCCCGCCGGCACGCTCGGGCTCGGCGTGGAAAATCGTCGGGACGCTCATTGCGCTGGTGCTGCTCGTGACGCTGTTGGCGCAACTCGCGTGGTGGCAGCGGGAAACCGTCATGGTGTACTGGCCGCATTCGCAATCCCTCTTCGCGCAGACCTGCGAGCAACTAGGTTGCGTAGTGGCGCCGCCGCGGGACATTGACGCATTGCAAATCGAGAACTCCGGACTGCGACAAGTCGACGGCTCGCATAAGCTCGAACTCAAGCTGTCGCTGCACAATCGCTTCGACGTAACGATCGCTTACCCGGCACTCGAACTCACGCTGCTCGACGACAAGAACAACGTCGCCATCCGGCGCGTCCTGTGGCCGCAAGATTACGCGCGGCCCGGCACGCAGCTAAGCGCCGGACTGCCCCCACGGAGCACGCAGCCCGTGATCGTCCGGCTCGATACCGGCGAGGCGGTAGCAGCGAATTATCGCGTGCAGATTTTTTACCCCTGATCCGTCGCATCGAATCAAGTGGCTGGAACTTAACCGATACAAACCGTCTTCATCCGCGCGCGTCGCAGGACACTCACACGCCCTCGACGCGCGTCCCCTTCCGAACCACCGACCTTTCTGGAGTACACATGAGCCAAGTCACCCTGGGCGGCAACCCGATTGAAGTAGCAGGCACGTTCCCGTCGGCAGGCGCAGCAGCAGCCGATTTCAACCTGGTGGGCAAGGATCTCGGCGAGTTGAAGCTGGCCAGTTTCGCTGGCAAACGCAAGGTGTTGAACATCGTGCCGAGCCTCGATACCCCCACGTGCGCCACCTCCACGCGCAAGTTCAACGTGGCCGCTGCGAAGCTTGCGAATACTGTTGTCGTCGTCGTATCCGGCGACCTGCCGTTCGCTGCATCGCGTTTTTGCAGCACGGAAGGCATCGAAAACGTGGTGACGGCGTCCACGTTTCGCGGCCGTGAGTTTGCGAAGGCGTATGGCGTCGATGTCACGAGCGGCCCCCTCACCGGTCTGACGGCTCGCGCGGTCGTGGTTATCGATGAGAACGACAAGGTGCTGTATTCGGAACTCGTGTCCGAAATCAAGAACGAGCCGAACTACGACGCAGCGCTCGCCGCGTTGAATTAAGCCCGGTTCAGATCCAGGCGTGAAATGAGGCGGCGAACGTCGTTGGCCGCACACATCCATTTCACGCGTTGCCGCCGCGAGCATCAGTAACGTCGGCGGCATCGGCGCAGGCCGCTACGGCCTGCGCATTCGTGACGCAACGAACTCAAACAGCGCGAGCTACTGCGCCGCGTGACCCTTGCACGGCGGATGCGCCGCACTTCATGCGGGAATGCTTGACGCTTGGCATCACGCAGCCTGCGCACTTTTTATCGATCAACTTCCAGGGACTACAGCTTTGGCTACGCTCATTTGCGGCTCGCTCGCCTACGACAACATCATGACCTTCCAGGGCCGCTTCGGCGACCACATACTGCCGGACCAGGTACATCAGCTGAACATCAGCTTCCTCGTCCCCACCATGCGACGCAACTTCGGCGGCTGCGCGGGCAACATCGCGTATGCGCTGAAACTGCTGGGCGGCGACGCAAAGATCATGGCGACACTCGGCGACGCCGATGCCCAGCTCTACCTTGACCGGTTCGACGCACTGGGGTTATCGAAGGAATACGTGCGGGTCCTGCCCGATCAGCACTCGGCGCAATGCTTCATCACGACCGATCTCGGCAACAACCAGATCACCGCGTTCCACCCCGGCGCGATGATGCAAGCGCATCTGAACCACGCCAACGAAGCCACGGGCATCACGCTTGGCATCGTCGCACCGGACGGCGCCGATGCTATGCGCCAGCACGTCGAGGAACTCGCGTCCGCGGGAGTCCCGTTTATCTTCGATCCGGGCCAGGGCTTGCCGATTCTCGAAGGTGTGGAACTTCGTCGCATGATTGAACTCGCCACTTATGTAGCAGTCAATGACTACGAAGCAAAATTGCTGGGCGACAAGACGGGCTGGTCGGTCGACGAGATTTTGAGCCGCGTCGAAGCAATGGTCATCACGCGCGGGGAACACGGGGCGCAAATCCTGCACGGCGGGAGCATCGAAGAAATTCCGGCCGTGAAGGCGCGGCAAGTCATCGACCCCACCGGTTGCGGCGATGCGTTCCGCGGTGGCCTGCTTTATGGCATCGAAAACAAGCTGGGCTGGGCCAAGACGGGACGGCTCGCAAGCTTGATGGGCGCGCTCAAAATCGAACATCAGGGACCGCAGACCTACGCGCCCTCGCGTACTGAGATTGGCGCGCGCTTCACGGAAGCCTTCGGCACCGAGCTGTAAGGCTTTGGTGGTGTGATGTTGCCGTTGTGGTTTTGCCTGTGTGGTTTTGCCTGTGTGGTTTTGCCTGTGTGGTTTTGCCTGTGTGGTTTTGCCTGTGTGGTTTTGGCGGTGCGAGTCGGGAAGCGGTCCGGGCGCCGCTTCCAAGTAACTTGAAGTAGCGAGCGGCTTACTGAGATCAAAGCAGCTTGCGGCAATTTAGCGGAGTAAGGGATGAAGATTGCAAGAAGTTGGGTCCTGGCAGCGGCGCTCGTGAGCTCCCTCGCCATGACCGGCTGCGCCTATAACAGTAGCTCGCCCGACGTGTACACCGCGTCACAGGCTCAGCGCGAAGAAACCGTCCGCATGGCTACTGTCGACAGCGTGCGCGGCGTGAAGATCAGCACAAACAATGGTCAGCCGAGCGGCCTCGGTGCGATTGGCGGCGGCGCGCTTGGGGCAGTCGCCGGCAGCACGCTCGGTGGCGGAACGGGCTCGATCCTGACGGGTATCGTCGGTGGCATCGCGGGCGCGGTTGCAGGTAACGCGATCGAGAACGGCGTCGCGACGCGAGACGGACTCGAGATCACTGTGCGCCTGGATAATGGCGATATGCGCGCCATCACCCAGACTGCTACGGGTGAGGTTTTTCAAGCGGGCGAACGGGTTCGATTACTTTCGAGCGGTGGCACGACCCGAGTGACCCACTAGCGAACCAGGGATGGCCGGTAGATCGAATCGATCGTTTCCCGACCTGATGTAAAGAGCGCATGCGTCCCTGGACGTGTGCGTTTTTTTTCGCCTGCCTCAAGCTCGGCATACAAAAAAACCCGCTGCAGGAATCAACCGGCAACGGGTCTGGACCGCCTGGCAATACTCGGTCACGAGACACACTGAGTGTGTCGAGTTACTGCATACAGCTTTACCGCTTACGGACGGCTGCCCGTCGGAAACGGCCATGCGGCTGCCGGGTTCAACGCCGTCTTGACGGTTGCAGCCGGAGCCGGCGCTGCAGGGGTCGTAGCCGTCGTAGCCGGAGCGGCTGCGGTGGTCTTCTTCGCAGCAGCAGCCTTCTTGGCCGGAGCCTTCTTCGCAACCGGAGCGGGTGCTGCAGCCGGAGCAGCAGGTGCCGCTACGGGAGCAGCCGCGACCTTCTTGGCAGCGGGTGCCTTCTTGGCAGCGGGAGCAGCCTTCTTCGCAGCGGGAGCCTTCTTCGCAGCAGGGGCAGCCTTCTTCGCAGCAGGGGCAGCCTTCTTTGCAGCAGGCGCAGCTTTCTTAGCCGGCGCCTTTTTGGCAGGTGCTTTCTTAGCAGGCGCCTTTTTGGCAGCAGCCTTCTTGGCAGGGGCCTTTTTAGCCGCTGCTTTCTTGGCAGGCGCTTTCTTGGCGGCAACCTTCTTTGCCGCGGCCTTCTTGGCCGGCGCTTTCTTCGCTGCAACCTTCTTCACTGCGACTTTCTTGGCGGCAACTTTCTTCGCCGGCGCCTTAGCTGCTACTTTCTTGACAGCAACCTTCTTCGCCGCGACTTTCTTCGCCGCTACCTTCTTCACAGCGACTTTCTTCGCTGCAACTTTCTTCGCCGGCGCCTTCTTCGCTACCGTTGCCTTCTTGGCAGCGACTTTCTTAACGGCGGGTTTTGCTGCAGCTTTCTTTGCAACGGATTTCTTGGCAACCATCATTTTCTCCTTCGGGTTTCAGATGAGAGTCAGTTCAAACACCACCCTTCGTCAAAACCCGCTTCCCGCGTGGGCTTCTCACGACACACGCTGCGAAGCGGATTATTCATCGGCGTACGCTGATGGAGCCTGCTTACGCTAATGAATACGGCAAGGCGCGCGGTACCCTGAGGCACCGCGCGCCAAATTAAGTCAGCACCTGAAGCCGGTGCCGGCAATCGCTTGATCGGGCCACCGGCACTGCCGGCAGCATATTTCGGGGGGAGGTTTGCCCGGCCCATTGAAGGGTCCGCAAAATGCCTGTCTTCTTTTTGGGCCGTTAAGCCACAAGGCGCACTTTGCATCAGGCGACCGTTCTCCTAAACCTAAAGGGCCGGCGCGCGCGCGCAATGGTCATTGCTCGCTGCTGCGCCGGCTTGCCAATCCAATCCCTACTGGTCGCGCTCGTTTGCCTGGGTCAAGGACGCCAGGTTCTTTTTTATTCCCAGGTCAGCGCGCCGCCAGTCTGATACTCGATCACACGTGTTTCGAAGAAATTGCGTTCCTTCTTTAAATCGATCATCTCGCTCATCCACGGGAACGGATTTTCTTCGTTCGGATAGAGCGGGTCGAGGCCGATCTGCTGGCATCGACGATTACAGATGAAGCGCAGGTAGCTCTTGAACATGGAAGCATTCAGGCCAAGCACGCCGCGCGGCATGGTGTCTTCTGCGTATCGATATTCCAGTTCAACGGCCTGCTGGAAAATCTCGCGGATCTCCGCGCGAAATTCCGGCGTCCACAGTTGCGGCTCTTCCAGCTTGATCTGGTTGATCAGGTCGATGCCGAAATTGCAGTGCATCGACTCGTCGCGCAGGATGTACTGATACTGCTCCGCCGCGCCCGTCATCTTGTTCTGGCGACCCAGCGCCAGGATCTGCGTAAAGCCGACATAGAAGAAGAGCCCTTCCATCACGCACGCGAACACGATCAACGACTTCAGCAATTTCTGGTCCGCTTCAAGCGTACCCGTGGTGAATGCCGGATCGGTCAACGTGTTGATGAACGGAATCAGGAACTCGTCCTTCGCGCGAATCGACTCGACCTCGTGATACGCGTTGAAGATTTCGCTCTCGTCCAGACCGAGCGATTCGACGATGTACTGATACGCGTGCGTGTGGATCGCTTCCTCGAACGCCTGGCGCAACAGGAACTGGCGGCACTCGGGCGCGGTGATGTGTCGATACGTCCCGAGCACGATGTTGTTCGCCGCGAGCGAATCGGCCGTCACGAAGAAACCGAGGTTGCGCTTCACGATCCGACGCTCGTCGTCCGTCAAGCCGTTCGGGTCTTTCCACAACGCGATGTCGCGCGACATGTTCACTTCTTGCGGCATCCAGTGGTTCGCGCAACCCGCCAGATACTTTTCCCACGCCCACTTGTACTTGAACGGCACGAGCTGGTTGACGTCAGTCTTGCCGTTGATGATGCGCTTGTCGGCCACGTTCACGCGCGTTGCACTTGCGGCCGCGATGTCGCTCGCGCTCGGTGCAGCGGGAGCCACGAAGTCGCTCGCGAAAATGTTGGCGGCTGCCGGCGTTTGGTGAGCGGCTTGAAGAACGCCATGACCGGCGACTTGAGCCGAAGCACGCGATGCTTGCGCTGTTGCTTGAGCTACGCCGGCGACCTGACCTGCGGGGTCACGCAACACGTTGTGTTGCGAACCGCTCGAGGGAGCTACTGCAGTGGTCTCGTCATCCCAGTTGAGCATATATTCTCACCATCAATTTAGATCGGTTTGTACCATCTTTCCATGAGCGATAAAAGAGCTTGCTCATAAAAAATCCTGTTTTGTGTTTGCACTGCTACTTGCGTACAACACTTGTGCGTTGAACGTGATGCATGAAGCCTCACGCAATGTCTCTTCAAGCGACTTCGATGCAGTGCTTTATCGCTACTTTTTCGCTGCTCATCGACTGCTTCATCAGTGCTGCTTTGGTCTCTTCGAACGCTCTTCTGCTCTGCGATATTGATGCGCCGAAACGTCTTGCGTGGCTCATGACGGTGCCGTGCTGCGTGATCGTGGCCCGCCTTATGCTGTCGAGTTAATCGTGTCGCCTGATGCTGCTGCCTGATGCTGCTGCGTGATGTTGCTTCCTGAAATCCTGACGTGAAGCCACGTGAAAATTTCCTGGCGCCTGCATGCATGCGTGTGTGTGTGTGTGATGCGGGAGCGGTTCAATCTCGTTGCGTCGATCTCCGCGATGCAGCGCCCAAGCAAAGCCTCTCACTGCACCCTCCGGCCGCGCGCTTCAACAACGTTCGCTCATCAGTCCCCACACGGTGGGCCATCAGATTCGGCATGCCTGGCGGCAAAAACGATCCGCTTGCGCGTTCCGTTTTCATGTCGAAAGTGTAGCATCCGACGCCTCAGGCGCAAAGGCAAAAGACACAAAATCTTGGGTGTTTTCGCCAATCATCAACTACATATAGTACAAATGATCGGCCTTCGCAAGACGTGATTTGCGCCCACAACGAACCGCTGCGAGCCGTGTGACGACCTTCATCGCGTGCTCGATACGCCCGCTTTCAGCCGCGCTTGTCACGTAGCGGCGCGAGCAATTCGCGCAGGTTGTTGTGATCGATTTCATGCATGAGCGCGAGCAGGCGCCCGAGCTGACCCGCAGGAAAACCCTCACGCGCAAACCATGCGAGATAGTGACCGGGGAGGTCAGCGAGCAAGCGGTCCTTGTACTTTCCATAAGGCATCTTCTGCGTGACCAGACGCTGCAGGTCTTCGGGGTCCATCGCTTGCCTCCTGGTGTCGAGTAATGAAACGAACAAGAGCGCAGTGTCGCCGATGCCATGTAGTTGCACCATATCGATGCCATAATCATTGCTCCCGTTGTCGCCCCCCCGCCGTGAAGACATGCTCACCCGCTCTCCATGCCGCTAGCCATCAAAGCTTTCATTGCCCCTCTGATCGTCGCGTGCGCGATGTTCATGGAGAGCGTCGATGCCAACGTCATCGTCACAGCCATTCCGGAAATGGCGCGCGCCTTCGGACGCGATCCCGTAACGCTAAAGATTGCCGTCACGAGTTATGTGCTCGGCCTCGGCGTGTTCATCCCGATCTGCGGCTGGGTCGCCGACCGCTTCGGCGCACGCACGGTATTCCGCACGGCGATCGGCATCTTTGTCGTGGGATCGCTGCTCTGCGCCGCGTCCACCTCGCTGATGCCGTTCACGATCGCGCGCTTCATACAAGGCGTCGGCGGCGCGATGATGGTGCCGGTCGGGCGGATCATCATCTTCCGCTCCGTGCGCCGTTCCGAATTCATCCGCGCGATGAACTACCTCTCGGTCCCGGCCATGCTCGGCCCCGCCGCCGGCCCGCTGCTCGGCGGCTTCATCACGACGTACCTGCACTGGCGCCTGATCTTCTTCATCAACATCCCGATCGGCCTTGCGGGGATCTACCTGACCAACAAGTACATCGGCAATGCGCGTGAGCCGCATCCGGGACCGCTCGACTGGTTTGGCTTCTTTTTATCGGCGAGCGGAGGCACGTTATTCCTGCTTGGACTTTCCTTACTCGGTGGCGAGCTGACGTCCGATCGCACGGCGGCGATCATGACGCTGGCTGGCATTGTGTTATTCGGCGTGTATTTGCTGCATTCGCGCCGCGTGAAGATTCCGTTGCTGGACCTCAAATTCTTACGCGTCCCGACTTTCCAGGCGAGCGTAATGGGCGGGTCGCTGTTTCGCATCGGGCTCGGCGCGGTGCCGTTCCTGTTGCCGCTCGCGTTGCAGGAAGGGCTCGGGATGACCGCGTTCAAGTCCGGATCCATCACGTGCGCGTCCGCGTTCGGCGGCATGTTCATGCGTTCGCTGGCGTCGCGCGTGCTACACCGGTTCGGCTTCCGGCAGACGTTGATGGTCAACGCAGCGCTCTCGGGGATAGCCATCGCCGCGTGCGGATTGTTTTATCCAGGCACGCCGACCTGGGTTATCTGGACAATTGTCCTGCTTGGCGGGTTCTTTCCCGCGCTTCAATTCACCAGCCTTAATTCGATGACCTACGCCGAAATCGAAAGCCGCGATGTCGGACGCGCGACGAGTCTGGGGAGCTTCATTCAGCAGGTGTCGCTGGGGCTGGGCGTGACTGTCGCGGGTCTCGCGTTGCAAATCTCGCACGAGGTGCAAGGTCACGCGAGGATCGTGTGGTCGGATTTCTGGCCGGCTTTTTTGGTCGTTGGCTTTTTCTCGTTTCTGTCGATTCCCGTTACCGCGCGGTTGGCGCGGGACGCGGGGCATGAGATATCGCGGGGGACGCGGGGTTAGCGAGCTGACACCAATGTCGCTGCACGGGGTTGGGCAGGATCAGGGTGATCTTCAGCGGCCTCTCCCGTGATGCATTCACACCTTGATTGCCGCGAACCAACGCAAAACGCCTGCGCATCCGTTTAACGAATGCGCAGGCGTTTTTGCTTTTACGAATTTGCATCTTCATCAACTCAAGCGACGGATTCTTCGAACCCGCCGCTCAGACCACCCTTACTGACAGGCCTCACACTCATCAAACCCGACATCGCCCGGACGCATGACGCACACCGGGCCATCCGCTTCCTGTTCCGCCGCCGAGGCCACTGGCGCCACCGCAGAGGCGTTAAAACCGCCTGTCGATGCCCCGTGCGAGCCCTGCATGCCAAACCCGCCGCCATTGGCGCCCGAACCTGTGTCCGAGCCACCCGAACCCGACGGCACCGAATTCAATTGCCCGTGCGCCACCGTCGACTTCTCGACGTGCGTCGCCGCCATCGTGCGGAGGTAATACGTGGTCTTCAAGCCGCGCAACCATGCCAGCTTATAAACCTCGTCAAGCTTCTTACCCGACGCCCCAGCCATATAGATGTTCAGCGATTGCGCCTGATCGATCCACTTCTGGCGACGCGATGCCGCCTCGACCACCCAGGTTGCATCGAGTTCGAAAGCCGTTGCATAAATTGCCCGCAAATCAGCCGGAATCCGGTCGATCCGCGACAAGGTGCCGTCGAAGTACTTGAGGTCCGAGACCATTACTTCGTCCCAGAGACCGCGCGCCTTCAGATCCCGCACCAGATAGTCATTCACGACCGTGAATTCGCCCGACAGGTTCGACTTCACATACAAGTTCTGGAACGTCGGCTCGATACAAGCCGACACGCCGATGATGTTCGAAATCGTCGCCGTCGGCGCAATCGCTACGCAATTTGAATTGCGCATGCCGTAGTTGGCGATCCGCGAACGCAGTTCGGTCCAGTCCATGGCCGAGCTGTCGTCCACTTCCACGTACCCGCCACGCGCTTCGGCCAGCAACTTGAGCGAGTCTTGCGGAAGAATGCCGCGATCCCACAGCGAACCGCGATAAGTCGGGTAACGGCCGCGTTCCTCGGCCAGTTCCGTGGACGCGTAGTACGCGTAGTAGCAAACGGCTTCCATCGATGTATCGGCGAACTCGACCGCCTCTTTCGACGCATACGGCGTGCGCAGCAAGTGCAGGCAATCCTGGAAGCCCATGATGCCCATGCCGACCGGGCGATGCTTCAGGTTCGAGTTACGCGCCTTGGCCACGGCGTAGTAATTGATGTCGATGACGTTGTCGAGCATGCGCATGGCGACGCTGACGGTGCGCTTGAGCTTGGCGTGATCCAGCGCGAGCGTGCCGTCGGCTTGCTTGATCATGTGCGCGACCAGGTTCACCGAGCCGAGATTACAGACGGCGATTTCGGTATCGCTGGTGTTCAGCGTAATTTCCGTGCACAGGTTCGATGAGTGAACGACGCCCACGTGCTGCTGCGGCGAACGGATGTTGCACGGGTCCTTGAACGTGATCCACGGATGGCCGGTTTCGAACAGCATGCCCAGCATCTTCCGCCACAATTGCGCAGCAGGCACCTTCTTGAACAGCTTCAACTCGCCGCGCGCGGCTTTCTCTTCATACGCCACGTACGCCTTCTCGAACGCCGCGCCGAACAAATCATGCAGATCCGGCGTGTTGGCCGGCGAGAACAAGGTCCAGTCGCCGTTTTCGTGAACGCGCTTCATGAACAGGTCGGGAATCCAGTTCGCCGTGTTCATGTCGTGCGTGCGGCGACGGTCATCGCCCGTGTTCTTGCGCAGTTCCAGGAATTCTTCGATATCCAGGTGCCACGTTTCCAGATACGCGCACACCGCGCCCTTGCGCTTGCCGCCCTGGTTCACCGCGACGGCGGTGTCGTTCACAACCTTCAGGAACGGCACCACGCCTTGCGACTTGCCGTTCGTGCCCTTGATATGCGAACCGAGCGCGCGCACGCGTGTCCAGTCGTTACCGAGGCCGCCTGCGAACTTCGACAACAGCGCGTTTTCCTTCAGCGCTTCATAGATGCCGTCGAGGTCATCGGCGACGGTCGTCAGATAGCACGACGACAATTGCGACCGGCGCGTGCCGGAGTTGAACAAGGTCGGCGTGGACGACATGAAGTCGAAGCTCGACAGCACGTTGTAGAACTCGATCGCCCGCGCTTCGCGGTCGACTTCGTTCAGCGCCAGGCCCATCGCGACGCGCATGAAGA
>NZ_JBAUSA010000956.1:0-1801 GCF_049581465.1 Caballeronia sp.
CCGATGCGCACCAGGCGGACAGGCGCGCGCGCAGGCAGTCCGGTCCTTCGTCCGGTATGCTTTCCAGCAGCAAGCTAAAGCGGCGTTGACTTACGTCGTGGATGCCCATCACCGCGTCAACGGCGTCTTGACACTGTTTTTTCTCGTTCGCCTGGAGATCGATCTTGGTCGGCTTGCCTTTGTCGTCGACGCCGTTTTTCTTGCCACATAACTCGACCAGGGTGTAAAGAAAATCGCGATTGAACGGCGTATCGGGCAATTCGAAGGGTGCCCAGCCAGTCGCCTTACCCTTTTCCAGGTACACATACGCGCCACCGATGGCTCGCATGAATGGCTCCATGCCGCGCCCCTTGTCCAGCGCAAAGATCTTCGGACCGAAGCGCGTCAGAAATCCGAGAATGCAGGCCTCCAGTAGCGATTTGCCGACACCCGTCGTGCCGTGGATGATGGTGTGGCCGGCGGTGCGCTCATTCACACTCGACTCGGCATCGCGCGTCGCGTGATAATTGAAGCTATAGAGACGCTTGGATACCGTCTGCAGCGGCATGACCGCTGAGCCGTCACCAAGCGGATTACCTTTGGACTTCCCTGCTGAATAGTCGTGCATCGAAAACATCGCGGCCAAGTTGCGCGAGGACTGCGGCTTCGGCCGTGGCTTGGTCGGCGCGCCCGGAATCTGGCTAAAGTAGGTGAATGGCGCGGACCCCGTCGCGCGCATCCAAATCACGTTGCATTCGTTCTTCGACCGCGCTTGAACCAGCTTGCCGTTTTCGTCCGCGCGCTTCGCGCTCTCACCATAGACAACCAGTGCGCCGTGATAGTCGCCGAACGTCAATTGACCGGAGTTGACATAGCCTTGCGCATGCTTGAGCTCGTCGACCTGGTGCCGTGCTTTGTCGCCGGCGGACTCGAGCTTATTGATGGTGCTCGTGATCACCTTGTTGGCCACATGTCCGGTCAGACAGTTGAACGATTGCGTGATCGTGAATTCGGCCGGCAGCGTCATCAGTGGATTGATTTGCCCCCACGCGGTTTCGTCGGGGAAGCCACGCAGATCAAGACACGCGGCAAACCGGCGCGACGGTGCCGCACCGCGAAGTTCGAGCGTGTCATAGCCGAAGTGCAGCCAGCTTTCCGGAATTACCTCGTAACCCGCTTCTGCCACGACCGGCATGTCCGCTTCCTGACCATTGATGAGGTCGCCGAGGAGCCGGTAGACATTCGAGAACTGCATTGTCGACCCGTTGACGTGCGCACGATCATAGGTTTCGAGCACTTCGGGGTCGTACTCGGCAAGTGACAAGTAAGCCTGTTCACCGAGTCCCTCGATCTCCTTTAAACCATCGTCATAGTCTTCGTAGCGCAACACCAAAGTGATGAAGTACGTGTTCTCGAAGTAGTCACCCTGCGTGAAGCGTTCGATATAGCGGCTCACGAAGAGCTGAACGAACCGCGAATCAAAGTCGTACGCCTGATCGAACACCACCTTGCGGCGTGAGAACGTGGTCCAGAATGCAAGGCGACCACCGAAGTCCCGACCAAGCTTGCCGAACATCTCGCTCAGGTTGTCGAACATATTGATGATCACAGCGTCGCTCTGCGCTTCGAACGGTACGCCAACCAATCGAAGCGTAAAGAGAAAGCGGCCGTCCTCAATATGCGTCACGCGGCGGGACACCGGACGCCCGATCTTCGGCAGCCAGTCCTCGACCGCGCCGATTTGGCGAAGCAGATCACTGCTGATTTGTGGTTTCCCGGTCATTCCCAACGAGTCCATTTAGCTGTGGCATCTATTGCCCCT
>NZ_JBAUSA010000957.1:0-2360 GCF_049581465.1 Caballeronia sp.
CCGCTCGACACCACATCAAAATAAAAAATGACCTTTCCTTATCGACTCGAAGCGCGTCCCACGCCCTCCCGTGCGATGCAACTCGCCGTGCCGCTGCTTGCCGCCGTCCTGACGCTCGTCATTGGGTTCCTGATCTTCACGCTGGTCGGCCAGGATCCAGTGCGCGCGATGCACGGGTTTTTCATCGAACCGTTATCGAACGTCAATGGCTGGTCCGAACTGGTCCTGAAGGCGTCGCCGTTGTGCCTGATCGCGCTTGGGCTCGCGGTGGGATACCGGGCGAACGTATGGAATATTGGCGCTGAGGGGCAGATGTTGCTCGGCGGGATCGTGGCGGGCGGGATTGCGATTCATGTCGGCGATGCCAGCGGCTGGTGGATCCTGCCGCTCATGATGGTCGGCGGGGTGATCGGCGGAATGGCATGGGCGGCCATTCCCGCTTTGCTCAAAAGCCGTTTCAATACCAACGAGATTCTCACGAGCCTGATGCTCACGTATGTCGCGACGCAGTTGCTGATTTATCTGGTCAGCGGTCCGTGGCGCGATCCCGAAGGGATGAACTTCCCGATCTCCGCCATGTTCGGCACCGACGCCCAGTTTCCACGCCTTTACGGCGATTGGGGTTGGCAATGGCTTAAGGGCACGCGCATCAACGCGTCGGTGTTCCTGACGGTCGTCGCCATCCCGCTAGTGTGGCTTTTCATGCGCAAGAGTTTCGCGGGTTATCGGATGAATGTGGGCGGGCTGGCCCCGCTGGCCGCGCGCTACGCCGGGTTCTCCGATAAAAAAGCCATCTGGACCTCCCTGCTCCTGAGCGGCGGTCTCGCCGGGCTGGCCGGCATGGGCGAAGTTGCGGGCCCGATCGGGCAATTGCAAGCGAGCTGGTCGCCGGGATATGGCTTTACGGCGATTATCGTGGTGTTCGTCGGGCGGCTGCATCCGATTGGCATCGTGCTCGCCAGCCTGCTGATGGCGCTGCTTTATCTCGGCGGCGAAGCGGTGCAGACGTCGCTGCAATTGCCGCAAGCGCTCGCGGGCGTGTTCCAGGGGTTACTGCTGTTCTGCCTGCTCGGTGCAGATCTCTTCGTCAATTATCGAGTTCGGCGCAGGGTTGTGGGTCACGCGCACTCCTGAGCGCGCCCGTTCCTGAACAGTCGTGCAGCACAGTCAGCATTCACTAGCCAACAAGAAAATCTATGGACATCAATCAGGCCAGTTCGCTTTCTTCGAGCGCCGTTGTCGCGGCCATCCCGCTGATGTTTGCCGGCGCGGGCGAGCTCGTAGCGGAGAAGTCCGGCGTGCTGAACCTCGGCGTGGAAGGCATGATGCTGATGGGCGCGGTAACCGGTTACGCAGTCACGGCCATCACCGGCAACCCGTGGCTCGGCATTCTCGGCGCGATCGTGGCCGGCGTGCTGATGTCGCTAGTGTTCGCGTTCCTTACTATCACCATGCTCGCGAACCAGGTCGCGACAGGCTTGTCCCTGACGATCTTTGGCATCGGCTTTTCGGCGTATATCGGCAAGCCTTATACGTCGGCGGCGGTGCGCGCAACCATCGACATCATGCCGATACCCGGTCTCGCCTCCATTCCCGTAATCGGCCCGGCTTTTTTCACGCTGACGCCGCTCGGCTATCTTGCGTTCATCATGTTCGGTGTGATTGGCTGGTTCCTGTATAAGACGCGCGCCGGGCTGGTCCTGCGCTCGGTGGGCGAATCGCCAGCGGTCGCACACTCAGTGGGCTTTCCGGTGGTCGGCGTGCGCTACGGCGCGACGCTTTTCGGCGGCGGCATGGCGGGCATCGCGGGCGGCTATTACTCGATCGTCTACCTGCACTTGTGGCAGGAACAGCTCACCTCGGGGCGCGGCTGGATCGCGCTGGCGCTCGTCGTATTCGCGACCTGGCGGCCGGGACGGCTCCTGATCGGCGCATTGCTCTTCGGCGCCGTGATGGCATTGCAGTTCTACGCGCAGGCCATTGGCGTGCCGATCCCGACGCAATTCCTCGCCATGCTGCCGTATGTCGCGACCATCGTCGTACTGGTCCTGATCTCGCGCAATCCGAACACGATCAAGCTCAACGCGCCAGCCTCACTAGGCAAGCCATTCTTTGCGGCGAGCTAATCGATCGAGCTAACCACACTAATACGACCTTTCGCTTAATCGCAGTCAGGCGACGGCACTGCATCACCCTTTTTATAAACGACATCGACATATCGACAGGAGAAACAAAATGAAAAAAACCTGGCTGAGCAAGCTTGGCGCAACCGGTGCCGTTGGCACGATGCTGGCGCTGTCTGCCACGATGGCCCCGCTCGCGCATGCCGCCGATGCCCCGGGCGTCGCGTTCGTCTACCT
>NZ_JBAUSA010000958.1:0-3480 GCF_049581465.1 Caballeronia sp.
GAACAGGTGACAAGGCTCCGCCATATCCACCAAGTCTTCGCACACCCTCGGGTCAAGACCGCTTCACCTGCGATGCCTCTATCCGATCGGCTGGACAGCCGAAAACGCCGTAATCTGATCTTGCGGATTATCTGTCACAGGAACATCTTCTTTCCGGTTTCAAAATGGGAGATGTCACACACTTCCGACAAAATCGCATCCGATATATACTGGGTTTTTCATGACGCATCACTCTGATGCTGACGAGGACGCAAATGACCCCAGAAACCACGGGCGTGAAGCTTGCCGATTTCCTGTGCTTTGCCGTTTACTCGGCAAACCTGGCTTTTGGCAAGGCCTATAAGCAGATCCTCGAGGAGCTCGGCCTCACCTATACGCAATACATCACGATTATTGCGCTATGGGAGGAAGACAATCAGACGGTCGGCGGCCTGGGCGAAAAGCTGTTTCTCGAATCCAACACACTCACGCCCATCCTCAAGAAACTTGAAGTGATGGGCTATGTGCTGAGGCAGCGGGACCCTCATGACGAGCGTCAAGTGCTGGTCAGCCTGACCAAAAGCGGTCGGGCCCTGCGCGCCAAAGGCCTGGACATGAACCTTGTGGAGGCTTGCGGCCTGACGCCCAAGGAGTTCCCCAAAGTGCAGAAGGCAATCGTCACGCTTCGCAACAACCTCATCAAGTCCGTGCACGAACCGAAATGATTGTTTGCGCGCAGGATTGACCCGCGGCGTCTCAGCAGTGGTTGCCCGGGAATGAGCTCACCTCGGTGAGCGAGCGGGTCGAATACCATCCAGTCTCACTGCGCGGCGGTGCTTGTCACTCGCCCGAGGAAACTCGCCTCATCCGCCGCCGCGCCTTGCACGACAGAAGCGGCATGAACCGGGGTGATCATTGCTAAGCCGAGGCTCGCAGTCGCAGCAGCCAGACGACGCAATTTGAACATGGGATGTTCCTTTGAAAAAGAAAGCAATCCGAAGGGTTAGGGAAAAAACGTAACCCTCCCTGTCAAATATTGGATCACCCCGTCCTTCAATTCAATTGGTACTTTTCGCGCACCAGATGGCCAATCCCCATGCGATCGAGGATGTCCATCGGACAGAGAATGGTGACGCGCACGGTACCGGGCAGCCGGCTGATTTCAATGGAACCGGCGATGGTGGCGCGATTGAGCACTTCGTCGTAGGGCAACCCTGTCACGGCTGCGGCGCGGCGCAGGCCGTTCTCCGTCGCAGCATTGAGATTCACGCCACTGCCGATAAAGGTGATCGGGCCGTTCTGCTCCACCTCGTGCTGACCCCAGCGCGCCCCGAGTTCAGCCACCTTGCGCCGTTGTTCGGCGCTCATCGGGCGAGCCATCGGCGGCAAGTCATCCAGGTTTTGCAGCAGGATCGGTCCATCGATGGTGAGGTGTTTGATGACCTCGACCGTCAACTCGGTTTCACCGGATACGTCCGTTGCATGGCCCGCGATCTCGCCATTGCCCTGCTGTGCATGCATGTCACCCATGTACACGCCCGCCCCTGGAACCTTGACCGGGCAAATCAGGATGCAGCCCTCCCGCACCGAGTTCGTGTCCATGTGCCCGTCAGTCTTGGCCGCCTGCAACTCTTCGGCGGTCACCGAATACCGATGCGGCGCTCCGATCAGGTACTGACCGAAATCGCCGCAGTTGTGGGAATCCGGCAAGTCACGGGCCGGCGTGGTGCCGATGTTGCCGAGGAACGGACGCATATGCGCCGCGAGGCCGGGTATATCGGCGCGAGCCATCGACAGGATCGAATGTTGGGCAGCCAGCTCGGGCAATGCCGACATGTGCGACGCGTTACCTGCCAGGCGATCGGCTACTGCCTGATTAACGGTCAGGCTGACGTGATTGTCGGGATCCAGCACGATCACATAGCCGTGCGCGAACTGGAATGCGCTCACCTCGGCGCCGCAGGCATCGCAGCGGATGGCATCGGCGCCGATTCCTTCAACATGACTGGCCGGATGTTCCGTGCCACACGCAGAGCAGAACTTGGCGACAAACGGGTCGCCGTGATAGCGACCTTCAACAAATTTCATGACGCCCGATGAGGTGGCCATCGACGTGACACGCATACGTTGAATCTTGAGCGCGACGGCGTCACCGACTTCGGCGCCGGCGATCGCGACTGGCTGCGTCACCTCGTGGCCGCCCTGAAATGCAGGCGTGATCATCGGCCCCCAACAGCCCGGCGGGGTGCCGGTAGTCAGCGTGCCACCATCGGCGAGGGGGCCGAGCATCGGCTGGCTGGGACCCACGACTCCACTGGTGTAGGTTTGAACGTGAAGCCTGTCCACGGTTGACTGCTCGGCGTGTGCGTCAGGCAGGGTGGTCGTCATTGTCTATCTCCGAGATTGGTTATTGATGGTGATGTGGCGAGGCTTGTTCGACCCCGACGATGAGCTCGCTGCCGAGCCATCCGGCGAGCAACGTGCCGGCAGCCGCGACCCCTTCATCGTCTCCCAGGCGTTCGACGAGCATGTCGCAGAGCGCGGCGAAGCTGCCGTTCTCCTGAAGATGAAGTAGCGCTTCGAGTTCAAGCGCGTCCACCTGTTTGAGGCAAGAGGTGAATTGCCGGCGCCAGACAATCAGGCCGCCAGGTTCGGCGAGCATCTCGCCCTCGGGCACATCCTTTTGTTCCGATAACGCCGACCAGATGCTGTGTGCATTGGTCGTGGCAGCACGGCTCATGAACGAGGGCGCGAGGTGCAGTCGAGCGGAGTCCCAGTCGATCGTCGCAAGCGCGTCGACGGGAAGCGGCTCGGCATCGGACGCGACGAAGGCTTCGGAAAGCGCGTTCTCGATCCAGGCGAGTTCATGGAGATCAGGGTTATCCGGATAAAGCGCGGTCAGCGTTTCGTTGAAATCGCCGGGATAAGCGTCGAGCGTCCAGGCGTGCGGCGGATGACTGTCGATATGCGTCATGGCCGCGGGCAGGAATGCGTCGTCGCCGAGCCACGCCCGGACCTGGGGGAATGACTCTTCGAGGCACCCCACGAGCTGGGCCCGGTAGTTGTTCTGATAGACGGATAGACCGGCCATGATGTCGGTGCCCAGACGAGAAGCGGTGTCGTCCGACGGGCTGACAAGCCAGGAGCGGAAATCGCGCTGCAGTTCGGCTAGCGTCATGCGGCCTCCGCTGTGCTGGAACGGGCGCGCGCGTCGGCGGCGCCCAGTGCCCGTGCGATCGACAGTTCGTCGAGCAGGTCGGACAGCGGCGGGATCTCGGCGTCGCGTTCGATCATTGTCGCGACCGGTCCGAACCGCGCGATTGCTCTTGCATAGAGTGTCCAGACGTCGCTGCAGACCGGGTTGTCATGGGTATCGATCAGCATGTCGCGGCCCTGGCTGTGCCCTGCGAGATGGATCTGGCGCACGCGATCGGCAGGAATGCCGTCGAGAAAAGCGTGGGCGTCGAAGCCGTGGTTCGTCGCGCTCACGAAGATGTTGTT
>NZ_JBAUSA010000959.1:0-7168 GCF_049581465.1 Caballeronia sp.
GCCCCTATCCGGGGCGGGACTTCATTTCTTTGCAAACGCGCAAAGAAACGAAGCAAAGAAACGCGTTCAAACCGCGAATACCTCAGTGTCGTCGTCGATCACTTCAGGTTTTTGGCACGAACGTAGCACGGCTCTCACCCATTAACGCTCAGTCGAACACCCACCTCAAGCGCCACCCGCGCGCACACGCTTCGCCTCGACAGCCGCATCGTCTGCCCGTTCCGCCACAAAGCATGGTACGCGCTCATCCATCCCGGACCGCACTTCGCCCCACAATCGCCGCGCAGCATCGCCTCAAAATCTCCCCCGGTGCCCCCGCACCAACTCATGGTGCAACCCGTACATTAAAATCGCTGCAACCCGGTTGCTCTTTTTCATCGATTAATCTGCCAAATCCGGGTTGCAATGGAGGAAAACCCCTGTCCCATAACAATATTGAACGTCTCAAAAATCGAGTTACAATTCGCGCGTTCCAAGCCGGATGGGCTGGAGATGTCGGCTTTACGGGGCGCGGGAGACCCACTTAATGCAATTCAAGTTTGCCTATGCGGTGACCCTCGCGGCCGCGGTTGCAATGGCAACGGCGTGCAGCAAAAAGAACGATGGCGACGCTGCGACCAGCGCATCGGCGGTGCCGGTTGCATCGACAAGCGTGGCGGCAAGTGCTCCAGGCGCATCGACGATTACGGCTTCGGACGCATCGGCCGCGTCAGCAATAACCGCCGTTGCCGCAAGCGAAGCAACGGTCGTCAAGATCGGCCATGTTGCGCCGCTCAGCGGGTCGCTGGCGGCGCTCGGGCAGGATAACGAAAACGGCGCACGACTCGCGATCGAGGACATCAGCGCGCAGGGGTTGACCATCGACGGTCATCCGATCCATCTGGAACTGGATGGGCAGGACGACGCGGCCGACCCCAAGAAAGGTGTCGATGCGGCGCAGCGGCTTGTCGCCGATCACGTGGTGGCGGTAGTGGGACATTTGAATTCTGGCGTGTCAGTGCTTGCATCCAGGACATATAGCGACGCGAACGTGGCGCAGATCTCGGCTGCATCGACCAATCCCAGCTATACCCAGCAAGGTTTCAAGACGACGTTCCGCGTGGTGCCGACGGACGCGCAGCAGGGCCCGGTGCTCGCGACGTACGCACTAAAGACGCTGCATGCAAAGCGCATCGCGGTGGTCGACGACGCCACGCTCTACGGTCGCGGCCTCGCTAACGAGTTCGCCAAAGCGGTCATAGCAGGGGGCGGCAAGATCGCCGATCACGAAGTCACGACGGAAAAAGCCAAGGATTTCAAGGCGATACTGAATAAGATCAAGCGCGTCCAGCCCGATGTCATCATGTATGCGGGCATGGACGCAACAGCGGGCCCATTTGCGAAGCAAGCGGCGGCGCTCGGCATGAAGGCAAGAATTCTAAGTGGTGACGGTGCCTGTTCCACTCAAATGGCGACACTTGCTGGCGATGCATCGCAGAACGTGGTGTGCTCGGAGGTCGGCGTGGATTTATCGAAGCTCGACAATGGCGCGGATTTCGCGAAACGCTATGAAGCGCGCTTTCACGAACCCGTCCAGAACTATGCGCCATTCACTTATGACGCCGTGTACGTGATCGTGGATGCCATGAAGCGCGCCAATTCGGTTGAAGCACCCAAGGTGCTCGCGGCGATTGCATCGACGGATTTCAAGGGTTTGACGGGCCACATCTCATTCGATGACAAGGGTGATTTGAAAGGCGGCGCATTCACACTGATCGAGTTCAAGGACAACAAGAAGAACGTTATCGATGTAGTTACGCCGTAATACGGCCAGCGGGTAATTACTAGTAAACCGCATGGCCGGGTAGCCGGTATTGGACAGTTTCAGGTTTTTTTTCAAGTACGCGTAGTGCCGTGGTGTTTTTTACTTCCCTTCGGTTTATCGGCCAGCGATAAAGCGTAAATCCAGTCGCACGGCTAAGGAGCTTTAAATGGATATCTTCGTCCAACAAATCATAAACGGACTGGTGCTTGGCAGCGTCTACGCCATCATCGCGCTCGGCTACACCATGGTGTACGGCATTTTGGGCATCATCAACTTCGCACACGGCGACGTCTTGATGGTCGGCGCGATGGTCGCGCTGTCAGCAATCGGCGTCATGCAGAACCATTTCCCGGGCATGCCCCACGTGCTGATGCTAGTCATCGCGTTGTTGATCGCGGCGGTGGTGTGCGCGGTGGTCGGCTATACGATCGAACGCGTGGCTTACCGGCCGCTGCGTCGCGCGCCGCGTCTCGCGCCGCTGATCACGGCGATCGGTGTGTCGATCCTGCTCCAGACGCTGGCGATGTTGATCTGGGGCCGCAATCCGCTCGCGTTCCCGCAACTCCTGCCCACCGATCCAATCAACGTGATCACGGCGACCGCCGACCGTCCGGGCGCGGTGATCTCGATGACGGAAATCGTGATCATCGTGGTGGCCTTCCTGGTGATGGGCGGATTGCTGCTGCTGGTTCACAAGACGAAGCTCGGCCGCGCGATGCGCGCCATTGCTGAAAATCCGGGCGTCGCGAGCCTGATGGGCGTGAACCCGAACTTCGTGATCTCGGCCACCTTCATGATCGGCTCGGCGCTCGCCGCGCTCGCCGGCGTGATGATCGCCTCCGAATACGGCAACGCGCACTTCTACATGGGCTTCCTCCCAGGTCTCAAGGCGTTCACGGCGGCGGTGCTGGGCGGGATCGGCAACCTTGGCGGGGCGATGCTGGGCGGCGTGCTGCTCGGGCTGATCGAACAGTTGGGTGCCGGGTACATCGGCAACCTGACCGGCGGCGTTTTCGGCAGCAACTATCAGGATGTGTTCGCGTTCATCGTCCTGATCGTCGTGCTGGTGTTCCGTCCGTCCGGGTTGCTGGGCGAGCGCGTCGCGGATCGAGCCTAATTCAAGGGAGCTGACAAATGACATCGATTCAACCTATTGAACCGTCCACGACGTTCATCCCCGAGAAAAAAGGCGTGAAGGACTACGCGGTGACGATCCTCGTCACGGCGCTAGTGATCCTGGCGCCGATCCTGATCGGCGCGGCAGGCGGCAATTACTGGGTCCGCGTGCTCGACTTCGCGATGCTCTACGTGATGCTGGCGCTGGGCCTGAACGTGGTGGTCGGCTTCGCCGGCCTGCTGGATTTGGGGTACATCGCTTTCTACGCCGTGGGTGCCTATGTGGCCGCGTTGTTGTCGTCGCCACAACTGACCACGCAATTCGCATGGATCGCGCATCTGTTCCCGAACGGCCTGCATACGCCGATCTGGATCATCGTGCCATGCGCGGCAGGGCTGGCGGCCACCTTCGGCGTGCTGCTCGGCGCACCGACGCTACGCCTGCGCGGCGACTATCTCGCCATCGTGACCTTGGGCTTCGGGGAGATCGTCCGGATCTTCATGAACAACCTCGATCGTCCGGTGAACATTACCAACGGTCCGAAGGGCATTACCGGCGTCGATCCGGTGAATGTGGGCGGCTTCAGCCTCGCGCAGACGCACTCGCTGTTCGGCCTGAATTTTCCGTCCGTGTATTCGTATTACTACCTGTTCGTGTTGTGTTCGCTGTTCGTGATCTTCGTGTGTATCCGCTTGCAGCACTCGCGAATCGGCCGAGCGTGGGGCGCCATCCGCGAAGACGAGATCGCCGCGAAGGCAATGGGCATCAACACCCGTAACATCAAGTTGCTGGCGTTCGCGATGGGCGCATCGTTCGGTGGTTTGTCGGGTGCAATGTTCGGCGCCTTCCAGGGGTTCGTATCGCCGGAATCGTTCACGTTCTGGGAATCGGTCGTGGTGCTCGCGTGCGTGGTGCTGGGCGGCATGGGTCATATTCCAGGCGTGATCCTGGGCGCGGTGCTGCTTGCCGTGTTCCCCGAGTTCCTTCGTTCGACCATGGGCCCGTTGCAGAACTTCATCTTCGGACATGAAATCGTCGATACCGAAGTCATCCGCCAGTTGCTGTACGGCCTCGCGATGGTGCTCATCATGTTGTATCGCTCGGAAGGCCTGTGGCCGTCGCCGAAACACGAAGACAAGATCGCGAAGATCGCGAAGCGCGCTGGCAAGAAGCCGGTGCGCGCCTGACACGACACAGCAGCGGAGAAATTAAATGAGTGAAAAACGCACACGGTTGTCGGTGAAAGGCGTCAACAAGCGCTTCGGCGGCTTGCAGGCTTTGTCGGAAGTCGGTTTGCAGATCAAGGAAGGTGAGATCTACGGATTGATCGGCCCGAACGGCGCCGGCAAGACCACGTTCTTCAACGTGATCACCGGCCTCTACACACCGGATTCCGGCGAATTCAAGCTCGACGACGTGCCTTACACGCCGACCGCCGTTCATCAAGTGGCGAAGGCGGGCATTGCGCGTACGTTCCAGAACATTCGTTTGTTCGGCGGCATGACGGCGCTGGAAAACGTGATGATCGGACGCCACGTGCGCACGAAGCACGGGCTGATCGGCGCGGTGTTGCAGACGCCGTCGGAGCGTCGTGAAGAGAGGGAAATCAAGGAGCGCGCGCTGGAATTGCTGGAGTATGTCGGCGTGCTGCAATACGCGGATTACACGTCGCGCAACCTGTCGTACGGACACCAGCGTCGTCTGGAAATCGCGCGTGCATTGGCCACCGATCCGAAGCTGCTCGCCCTCGATGAACCCGCCGCCGGCATGAACGCGACGGAAAAGGTCGAACTCACGGGTCTGCTCGACAAGATTCGCAGCGACGGCCGGACGATTCTTCTCATCGAACACGATGTGAAGCTGGTGATGGGATTGTGCAACCGCATGACGGTGCTCGATTACGGCAAGGTGATCGCCGAGGGTCTGCCGCAGGACGTGCAGAAGGACCCGAAGGTGATCGAGGCTTATCTCGGGGCGGGGGTCCACTAATGGCAACAACGAACGGAACAGCCGGCAGCGCGGCCATGTTGAAGATCACGGGCCTGCAGGTCAGCTACGGCGGCATTCACGCGGTGAAGGGCGTGGATCTGGAAGTCGGGCAGGGCGAACTGGTCACGCTGATCGGCGCGAACGGTGCGGGCAAGACGACCACCATGAAGGCGATCACGGGCCTGAAGGCGTATACGGCTGGCGATATCGAATACATGGGCCAGTCGATCAAGGGCGTGCCTTCGCATGAACTCCTGAAGCGTGGCCTCGCGATGGTGCCGGAAGGCCGCGGTATCTTCGCGCGCATGTCGATTCTCGAAAACATGCAGATGGGCGCGTATCTTCGCAACGACAATGATGAAATCCAGAAAGACACCGACCGCATGTTCGGCTTCTTTCCGCGGCTGAAAGAGCGGGCGTCGCAGTACGCGGGCACGTTATCGGGCGGCGAGCAGCAGATGCTGGCGATGGCACGGGCCTTGTTGTCGCGTCCGAAAATGTTGCTGCTCGACGAGCCGTCGATGGGTCTCTCGCCGATCATGGTCGAGAAGATCTTCGAGGTGGTGCGCGAGATTTCCAAGGAAGGGCTGACGGTATTGCTCGTTGAGCAGAACGCGCGGTTGGCGTTGCAGGCGGCGAATCGTGGGTACGTGATGGATTCGGGTCTCGTCACCATGTCCGGCGATGCGAAGGCCATGCTGCATGATCCGAAGGTTCGGGCGGCTTATCTGGGCGAGTGAGTTTTTGGTTTTTTGAATTGAAGAAGCCGCATGCGTTTGTGACGCATGCGGCTTTTTTACAGTGCGGCGCTACAGTCGCTTGCCGAGGCTAATAACCTCATCGACGTGATAACCGAGTTTGGCGTAAAAGCCCTGAATCTCAGGCTTATTCGCCATGATCTGCAAATTCAGCTTAGGACATCCAAGCTGTTTCAACGCCGTTTCCGCACGCTCGACAAGCGCCCGCGCGTAACCGTGGCCGCGTGCATCTTCGGCCACTGCGAGTGAATACATCCATCCGCGATGTCCGTCATACCCGGCCATCACCGTGCCGATCAGTCGCTCATCCTGCACGCCAACGAAAAACAACTCCGGTTGCATAGCCAGCTTATTAGCGATGGATAACCGCGGATCGCGCTGCGGTTTGCCGGGTGTGGCGTACTCGGGAAACGCCTGGCGCCAGAGCGCGATTACGTCGTCCGTATCGCGCGCTTCGAACACTCGGATAATCAAAGCGAATCCAGCACCGAACGCAGCATGGCCATCATCTGGTCGATTTCGTCACGCGTCACGTTCAGCGCCGGCATGAAGCGCAGCAGGTTCGGCCGTGCCGCGTTAAGCAGCAAACCGTCGGGTCCCATATCGCGTGCCATTTCAACGATCTTCGGCCCATTGTCGTTGTTCAGAAGCAGCGCGCGCAGCAAGCCTTCGCCGCGTTCGCCGTTGAACCCTCGTTCCGCCGACAACTGCACCAGATGCGCCCTCAGATAATCGCCACGCTCGCGCACGCCTTCAAGAAAACCAGGCGCCGTAAGCTGCGAAATCACCGAACAACCAACGGCCGTCATCAGCGGATTCCCGTTATACGTGCCGCCCTGATCGCCCGGTTCGAAGCAGGCTATTTCTTCCGTGGACAGCAACGCTGCCAACGGCACGCCGCCGCCAATGCCCTTGCCCAAGGTCATGATGTCCGGCTCAACGCCCGACAACTCATACGCGAACAACGTCCCGGCACGGCCACAGCCGCTTTGCACTTCATCGACGATCATCAGCAGGTTGTGCTTCTTCGTCAGCGCTCGCAAAGCCTGCATGAACTCGCGCGTGGCGGGAATGACGCCGCCTTCGCCCTGGATCGGCTCAAGCATCACGCCGACGGTTTTATCGGTGATCAGTTTTTCCACCGATGCAATGTCGTTCAAATCGGCCTTCGGAAAGCCCGGCACTTGCGGCGCGTATATCGTGTCCCAGCCCGGCTTGCCCGACGCCGACATGGTCGCGAGCGTGCGGCCGTGGAAACTGTGGTCGAAGGTGATGATTTCGTACGCGCCACCCTTGAACTTCTTGCCCCACTTGCGCGCGAGCTTGATCGCGCCTTCGTTTGCCTCGGCGCCGCTGTTCGTGAAGAACACTTTATCGAAGCAGCTATTTGCGGTGAGCATTGCGGCGAGTTGCGCCATCGGCGCGTTGTAGAACGCCGGCGATGGGTTGATCAGCGTGCGGGCCTGTTTGTCCATTGCTTCGATCATGCCGTCGTTGCAA
>NZ_JBAUSA010000960.1:0-1793 GCF_049581465.1 Caballeronia sp.
ATGCCATGCCGAAGACTCGCACGGACACGCATTGCTCGCCGAGACGGGCCCCATTCCAAGCCAACCGGAAGCAATCATCCGCGTCGGAAAGCTTCTCATCGACGCCAAAATGCCGGTGCCGGACGCAATCGGGCATCGAATTGTGCATGGCGGTCCGAAACTCCGGCAGCATTGCCTGATCGACGATTCGGTCCTAACGCAACTTGAAAGGGCCACCGCCTTCGCGCCGCTGCACATTCCATCGGCTCTGTCGGTCATCCGTTTCGCACAAGAGCATTTTCCGCAGCTTCCGCAGGTAGCGTGCTTCGACACGACATTTCACGCCGGATTGCCTGCGGTCGCGCGGGTACTTCCCATTGCCAGGGAATTGCAATCGGAAGGAATTCAACGGTACGGATTTCACGGCCTCTCGTGCGAATCGATTGTGCATCAACTTTCCAACGATCTACCGAGCCGTCTCGTGATTGCCCATCTCGGCAATGGCGCCAGCGTGACCGCGGTCATAGCCGGCAAATCGATCGACACCAGCATGGGATTGACCCCAACCGGCGGAGTGATCATGGGCACTAGGAGTGGCGATCTTGATCCTGGCGTTCTGGTCTATCTGATGCGCGAGAGGAAATTCGACGCCGCCATGATCGAAGAGCTGGTCGATCACCGTTCCGGCCGCCTGGGAATTTCCGGCATTGGAAGCGACATGCGGCGGCTGCATGAAGCCGCGTCGACAAACGCCGATGCACGACTTGCCGTTGCGATGTTCTGCTATTCCGTGCGTAAGCAGGTGGCCGCAATGATCGCTGCGCTTGGTGGAATCGACTTGCTGGTGTTTACCGGTGGTATCGGAGAAAACGATGTCGAAGCGCGGGCGGCGATCTGTGGCGGCCTGTCCTGGCTCGGCCTGAGTCTCGACGAAGATCGAAACCGATCAGCAAACAATCCCATCAACGGTCCCGAGTCGCGTTGCGCGGTGCAGGTCCTCCCCTCGCAAGAAGACGAGCAGATCGCTCGCCATACTTGGGCATTGTTCCCATGGAGTGTTGTCGGATAGCCGCGGGAAAAGGCTGACGGGCTGGAATGCGATGGACGAGGCGCCGTCAAACATCGGTGCTGGTTGCCAAGTCATGCTCGAGGAAGCGCGAATTCGCCTTGCGATCAGCAGCGGGTGACGAGATCGACGGTTGACGGACCTTCGATCTGTCTGGCCTTACGGTGGAGACGTGGAGCACCTGGTTACGGCGGAGATCATGCGACGTACCGCTCACGACAAGCGTCATCGGCTCTCCTTTTTCTAGGGTTGCTTCGAGGCATTGCTTGGCCTGGTCAATCCTGATTGTGAGACATCGGCCGCGCCACTGAAAGCCAAAGCCAAGGCTGTTCCAATCCGCCGGCAGTTGCGGGTCGATGGACACGCCTTCGTTCCGCAATGACAGCCCAGCGAAGCCGAACACCGCCGTCAGCCAGACCCCACCGAGAGCCGCAATGTGGATACCACCGTCAATGGCCACATGAGTATCCGCGAGATCAATCGCCGCGGTCTGCCGAAAGTAGCGCAGTGCCATTTCGGAGTAGCCTAGTCGAGCTGCGACGAAACCGTGCATGGCGCGGCTCAGCGAACTGCCGTGGCTGCAGCGAGGTTCGTAGTATTGGAAGTTCGCTGTCCCCGTCTCACCAACAAACTCATCCGGCAATAGCCCGAGAAGCGCGACGACATCGGCCTGCTTTATTACCTGAGATCCTTGAGTCCGCTCTCGCCCAAGCACCACGTCCATTGGTACGGAGCGGCCCGCGTAGTC
>NZ_JBAUSA010000961.1:0-18788 GCF_049581465.1 Caballeronia sp.
GGCCCGGCCTCAGTTCCAGAATATTGCTCTTGCCTTCGTAGATCACCTGCCACGCGATCGCCGCTTCATGGCGCAACTGCGCCTCCCACCGCGCGCCTTCCTGGTCCAGATGATGCGTGCCGTAGACGTAGGGCTGCCCGCTGGTCGTGGTGTCTTTCTCGGCGATGTTGGCTTCGGCCTTATATCGCTCCCACGCCTTGTCCGGGTTGTAATCGGCGACCAGAAACGATTGCGGCACAACGGACGCATGCGTCTTTAGTTCCGACACCGCCAGCTCATCGCTGATCATCCCCGACATCTCGCGGTACAGGACCTTGAGTTCCGGCTGATAAATGTAGTGATCGATGTCGTCGGCGAACACCATCACGTCGCCGAACTCTCCCTCGACGAAGTAGAAATAAATGCCGTTCTTTTCCATCAGCATCCGGATGTACTGGAGGTCGGACTGCCCGTACTGGATACGAAAGTCAAGCTGGGGATATTTGCGACGCAGCCTGAAGTCGAACTCATGCCCACGAAAGCCTCGCGCGCGCAGTATCGACTCGATGGCTTCGGGTGCGCTTTTGCGTTGGTAGATGCGCGTGGACGGTCCGTCGTCCAGTCGGCGAATGTGCGGCACGACGGTGATCTTGTAGCTGCTGAAGTCGTTAGTCGTCTTGAGCTTACTGAAATGCAGGATGTAGCCGCAGAAGTTGCGCGGCGCATGGCCGTCGCCATAGTCGATGGTGAAGGTGGCGTCGCGACCGACATAATCGGCGCGATCAAGCTCATCGGGGTGAGTCAGCGTGATGGGAATGAGGTAAGGCTCGCCAATTGCCTCACGCGCCCTGAACGTCTCCACGGACAGGCCAGCGGCACTGGGAGTGCCCACCACATCCAAGCGACAGGCTTGCCGTCCCGTGACAAGTTTGGCGGGCAAGCGTTGCCCGTCAGCTTTCCTGAAATCATCCCGCATCGTCTTCGGCCCTCACTCATCTCTCGGAACTTCGCTGATTGTGCGAAGTCTTGTGCATGGTCGTACTAAACGTTTCTTAATCGAGCACCATAGCCGATGGCGAAACCTTTGCAACGGAAAAACTGGGCCACGAAAGAAAAAATTTCAATTTTTCTCAATTCAGATTTGTCCTATTCCCGATCATTTTTTGACGCATTAACGCTTCCGTATGATTGGTTATGCTGATCAAATAATGACCAAAAAATGGAGCAGCGGAGTCGCGAAAGGCCTCCAGAACTAAGTGGCCCAACCGAACGCGAAACCCAAAATCTCGGTTGCAAAGACACTGGCCGACGACCCCAGCGAGCTTCCCGCTCGTTCCCCGACAGAAACCAGCACACCGCGGCACGACCGCTGCATCGGAACGCATAAAGCGTTTGTCCGAGATCCCCGGCGCAAAAAGCGCGAGTCTTGCTGCACGCCACCGTGCCCATTCAGATCAGATCGCCGATCCCGCGGAACTATTCGCGAATCGAACCGGGACATCCCTTTCCTCAGTTCAATCTCGCGACGCTTGACCCCCACGACACAACGCCGCTGGCCGTTTGCAGTGCGCTCCTCTTCGGATCAACAGGCCTTTTCCAACATGTCTCAGACTCGCAGCCACGGCGGCCACGAGGGTGCACCTGCGCGCGTGAACACAAACCTCCTTCCCAACTAACCGATGAAAAATCGCACCTTCATTCTTCACGTCGCCCTTTTACTCTTTGCGCAAGCATTCGCTAGCCACGCGTTTGCTCAAGCCCCGGACGGCTCGGTGACGGGAACGGGAACGATAACGGGCACCGTGACCGACATCGCGGGCAAGCCCGTCAGCAATGCAAACGTGGCGCTGCAGAATGCAAACGGCGCATCAGTGGGCGAAGCAAAGACAGACGCGCAAGGCCGCTTTTCAGTCCCCAACGTCGCGCCGGGAACCTACGCCGTTGCAGTCGTAGCCCCTGGATATTCAAACGCCACGAGCATCGCTACGACCACCGCTGGCACCAACGCTTCAGTCACCGTGGCGCTCGCCAAAAGCGACACAATCGATGTCCAGGTCAACGCAAAACGACTCGATCAGGCTCGCAACGGACTGCTCCCTGAAACCGGCAGCAGCATCTATCGGATCACCCAGGCGGACATCCAGGCCATGCCGCAAGGCGAGAACACGCCGCTCAACCAGGTCCTGCTGCAGGCGCCGGGTGTCGCCGATGACTCGTACGGTCAGTTGCATGTGCGGGGTGACCATGCCGACCTGCAATACCGCATCAATGGCATCCTGATTCCCGAGCCGATCAGCGGCTTTGGCCAGTCACTCGATACCCGCATCATCGCGCAGGTGAACCTGCTTACAGGTGCGCTCCCTGCTGAATATGGCTACCGCACCGCAGGTATCGTCGATATCCAGACGAAGACGGGTGAGCTCGGCAACGGCGGCTCGATCGATGTCTACGGCGGCAGCCATCAGACCATCCAGACGAGCGCCGATGTCTACGGCAACAAGGGTGACTTCAGCTATTTCTTCAGTGGCGCGCTGGGCGAGAACAACCTGGGTATCGAAGCGCCGACCTCCGACCCGGATCCACTGCACGATCACACACGCCAAGGCAACGGCTTCGGCTACATGTCTTACCTGATCGACCCGCTGACACGCGTAAGCGTGATGTTCGGGACGACAGCGAACCAGTTCCAGATACCTAACACGCCGGGCCTCGCCCCGAACTTCACGCTGGCGGGCACGCCGACGTTCAATTCCGCGAATCTCGACGAAAACCAGTCGGAGTTGAACAACTTTGCGGTCATCGCGCTGCAGGGCACCAACGGCGCGGCGCTTGATTACCAGGTGGCGCTCTTCACACGCTACACGCGGACCCAGTTCAATCCCGATCCCATCGGTGACCTGATTTTCAATGGCGTTGCATCGACGGACTTTCATAGCGATACGGCAAATGGCGTCCAGGCGGACACGACCTACAGGCTGAACGACAGCCACACCATTCGCGCCGGGATCTTCCTGCAGCAGGAGCATGCAGACTTCAACGACAACGTCTCGGTCTTTGCGACCAATCCCGACGGCAGCCAGGCGTCGGACGTGCCGTTTAGTATTCCTGACTCAAGCAGCAAGACCGGCTATCTGTACAGCGCGTATGTCCAGGACGAGTGGAAGATCAACAGCAGGCTCACGTTGAACTACGGCCTGCGCTATGACGGCATGGACGAGTACGTGCAGGCAAACCAGTTGAGCCCCCGCATAGGTGCGGTCTTCAAGCTCACCCCGACTACAACGCTCCACGCCGGCTATTCCCGCTACTTCACGCCGCCTTCCTTCGAGCTGGTTTCGAGTTCGGTCATCAACAGCTACACAAACACGACCAACCAGAGCCAGGTGACGCAGAACAGCCCTGTGCAGCCGGAGCGCGACGATTACTACGATATCGGGGTCACGCAGCGCCTGGGCTCCGATGTGACCATCGGGCTCGATGCGTACTACAAGGACGCGCACAACCTGCTCGATCTGGGCCAGTTCGGCACTGCCTTGATCTATACACCGTTCAATTATGCGTACGGTCACGTCTATGGCGTCGAATTCACCGGAAACTACAAACACGATAACGTCTCGGCCTATCTCAACATCGCGTTCAGCCGGGCGCAGGGCAAGGACGTCGATTCTGCACAGTTCAACTTCGATGCGGCCGAACTCGCCTTCATTTCCAATCACTGGGTATTTCTCGACCACGACCAGCGGATAACGGCGTCGTTCGGGGGGTCCTATACGCTTAGGGAAACTACTTTCACCATGGATGGCACGGTCGGCAGTGGCTTGCGCGGCGGCTTCGCGAACACGGGTAAGGTACCGCTCTATGCGCAGTTCAACTTCGCGGTGATCCAGCACTTCAACGTGCCGATGATCGGCAAGGTCGATGCACGTCTGGTACTGGTCAATGCATTTGGTAATACTTACGAATTGCGCGACGGCTCCGGCATTGGCGTCTATGCGCCTCAGTACGGTCCGTACCGCGCGGTCTACGCAGGCATCACGAAGTACTTCTGACCACTGATTCCCCATAACTGGATACTCCATATGCAAGACTGGCTCGGAATTGTCGCAGCCGCACGCGTGGGCGGCTGGGTCGTCTACCCGCTCACGTTGCTAGCGGTGTTGTCGATTGCGATCACCCTGGATCGTGCGTATGTCTTCGCTCGCTTCGCGGGATTTCCGCGAGAGAGCGTCGACAGGCTTCCCGAGCAACACGCTATTCGGCGCATCATTAAGGCTCTGGGATCAACCGGACTCATGCCGCTGTGGCTTCGCGAGGCGAAGGCTCAGTCGGAGGCGGTGCATATCGAACGAGATATGGCGCGCGGCCTCTGGGTGCTGGAAACCATCGTGACGGCCGCGCCCTTGCTAGGCCTACTTGGAACGATCGTCGGCATGATGCATTCGTTTCAGCTCTTCGGTGGGCCGCGACTGGTTGATCCGGGCGGTGTGACCGGAGGCGTCGCGCAGTCGCTCGTGGCAACGGCGATCGGTCTTGTCGTTGCGCTGATCTCGCTGTTCGCGTTTAATTATTTTTCTCGGCGGCTTGAGCGCACGATGGACGATCTTGAGGCGTTCGCCACCGAGCGACTCAGTGAAATCCGACTCGCTCAGGAAACGTCCCCGGAGGAGGCGCAATGAAGTTCAAGCGGTCGCGCGCGGCAAGGCGGGGGCACATCGAGATCATCCCCATGATCGACGTCATGTTCTTCCTGCTGGCGACGTTCATGCTGGCGTCACTCGCCATGCAAAGGCTCGATGCCGTGAAGGTCAATCTTCCGTCGGGTACAGCCCAGCAAATGTCCGAAGAGGCCCCGCTGACGTTGACGGTCGATCGCACCAACGCAATTTTTATCAACAAACAGAGCGTGCGGCTTGAGCAGGTCGAACCGAAAATTCGTGAGCAGTTGAGGCCCGATCACGATGTCATCGTTGCTGCCGACGACGCGTCGAGTCACGGCGTCGTGGTTCAGGCAATGCTTGCCGCACGACGGGCGGGTGCCGAGCATTTTTTGATCGCAGTCCATCGTGAATAGAGCGATCGCCCAGCTGGAAGCGATCCTGGATGTTCGCCGCGTAAGGCTCGGCGCCACGTTTTTTATCGGGTTGCTTGCGTGGTTGGTTTTTCTAGCTGAGATGCTGACCCGGCTGTCGAGTTCCCCCGCGCCTGCGCCCGCACCTGAACCGCCTCTCGACATGCGAATGGTTGTGGTGACCACGCCGCAGGCTGACGAATCCAAACCAGTCCCTGCGGCACAGTCTTCGGCGGCGGCGCCACGCAGCGTTGCGCAGCCGCCCGTGCGCGTCGAACCGAAGCAATTAAAGCCTTCTGCGCCAGCGGTATCGCAACGGGTCCGACCTCGTGAAGTCGAACCTGCCGCGGTGACGCTACAGACGCCATCTGCGCCTCAACGCAGCACTGCCGCATCGCCAGCGGTAGTAAGTCCGTCGGCGGCCACGTCTCAAGCCAGCGATACGGACAGTGCAGCATCAAAGCCAGATGCGCAGACGTCCGCCAAGGCAGGCGAATCGGCTGCTCGCGCCATATCGCAACCCCTGCCTGATTTGCCTGATGACTTGCGAGAGGACGCATACCGCACGGAAGCGCTCGCGCGTTTTTCCATTCATGTAGACGGGTCGGTCGATGTCGAATTGGTAAAGGCCACACCCTACCCTCGCTTAAATCAACTGCTGCTAGAGGCGTTGCATAAGTGGCGGTTCTTCCCTGCAATCGAAGGGGGTCATCCGATCGAAAGTCACCAGGATGTTCGCGTTCACTTCAATATAAGTTAGGTCGCACAGGCCGCTCCAAGAGCGGCGGCCGCCACCCGACTAGACCCTAAGGCGCTCCAGTTGCATCAAGAAGACCTTCCGCTTCACGCCTCGCCTGCTCAGCCTCCCGCGGTCGTTGGCTCTGGCTGAAGAGCGTGCTCAGGTTGCCGAGTGTCCGTGCTTCATCCTGACGGTAGGCCGCGGGATCATCTCTCGACAGAGTCCGGTAAATCTCCAGCGCGTGCCGGTAGGCGTCTTCGGCCTCACGTGGGTGCCCGCTGTGACTGAAAAGGACACCTTGGTTGTTCAGCGTCCGCGCTTCGTCCGGCCGGTATGCCGTGGGGTCTTCCAGCGCAAGCGCTTGATAGATTTGCAACGCATCCTGATACGCCTGCTGTGCCTCCTTAGGCCGTTGCGTAGCACGATAGAGCGCGCCAAGATTGGTCAGCGTGCGCGCCACATCCACTCGATAATTCACCGAACTCTCACGGGCAAGTTGCCGCCGGATTGCTAGCGCTTGCGTGTAGGCATGCTCCGCTTCATGGGCCTGCTGCATTCCGCTATAGAGGTTCCCGAGATTGTTGAGCGTACCCGCAAGCGCTGGGCGATAGGCCGCGGGGTTGCCGCTCGCGAGAGCTCGCTGGATGTCCAGCGCCTCTTGGTATGCCTGCAGCGCATCGCTCATACGCTGCGTCGCGCCGTACAGGATCCCGAGGTCGTTGAGCGTCGTAGCGACATCGGACGTGTAGGTCGCGGGATCGCGAGAGGCCAATGCGCGATCGATGTCCAGCTCTTCGCCATACGCATCCGCTGCATCCTTCAGGCGCTGAGTATCGCGATATAGGACGCCGAGGCTGTCGAGGTTTTCTGCCACCGCAGGCCCGTAGGCCACGGGGCTCTGTCGTGCCAGTACCCAATGGATTTCCAGCGCCCGCAGGTAGGCGGCCTCCGCCTCCCTTGGCCTCTGCAGCCCGACGTACACCTTGCCTAGCTTGTCGAGCGTGCGCGCAATCTGGGGTTGATAGCCTCCGGGCTTCTCCTGCGCCAGCACGTGATAGCGCGACAGCAGCGAGCGATAAACCGTTTCCGCACGTTCAAACTCGCGTTGCTCCAGCAACGTGTCGGCAAATGCAGTCGCAATATCCGTGTCTTCCGGCTGCAACGCGTGAGCCTTTTCCAGATACGGCAGTGCGTTCTGCGGCATAAAACGCAGCAACTCGATTTCGCCGGCCTCATAAAAGCGCACTGCGAACACCTGTGCGGTTCCCTGGTTTTCGGCAAGCAGCTTGGTCAGTAGTGGTGATGCGCCGTCCAGATCGAAGCGCTCAAGCGCTTGGTGTATCCGCGGTTCAAGAGGATCGGAACTCCTCGCGATCGCCGATCGCCGCAATAGATCCTCGTAACGTACGGCCCATCTCCGGGCTTCGGCCACGAGGTCTGCGTCGGGCCGTGCCCTGATTTGCTCGGCAAGACGCTCGATTAGCGGTTCGATGTTCGCAACCGAGATACCCGCCCCGCGCTCGATGCTGCCCGACTGTGCATTGACGGCACCCAGTATCACGTTGGCCGCTCTCGCGAGCGAGACCATCTGGGCACCGGAGAGTCCGGCGTCCTTCACCACGCGGTTCACCTCGGCGGTCATGCGCTTGAAGGTTCCAACGGGGAATCCACAATCGGCCTGTACCTTGAGGCCATCCTTGACATCGACTTCGGACAACGCCTGCGAGCACGAACTCGCCGCATCCGCAGCCAGACATCCTCCGTCGAACACGGCGACGGCGACGGCCATGGCCATCACCATCGCCACGCCCGACAGAATCTTGCGCGCACTCATTTCCCTTCACGCTCGCCGTTTTATAAAAAGCGGTGGCGCCCGGCAATGCGCTACACGAGCCTGCGCTCAGATCAGGCGCGCACCTGGATGTGATTGACGACGCCCTCGATGGCCTCCAGACACCACGCGTCCTGTTCCGCCAGTCGTCTTTCAGCTTCGGTCGCCACCCAACCTGCTAGCGTGATCCTCTGGTTTTCCACATTGATGGTGATCTGCTCGGCGCGCACACGCAGATCGGTTTCGAGCACCAGGTGCAAGGCCTCGGAAATTTCATCGTCGCCGTCCGCTTCGGCAGGCACCAGCTCCAGCAGGTTCACCACGTCGCGGCAACCCCCAACCCACCAGGCCGTCACACTCGCGAGGCGCCTGTGAGACAAGCTGATCACTTGCCCCGTCAAGGTCACCACACCTTCCTCGACCGTCACCTGGATGACGCCGCTGCCGTCGTTGCCCACCTGGTCCATGGTGCCGCGCACCACTTCGAGTTGGCCCTTGACGCGTGCGCAGATCACGCAGTTGCGGAAATCCACCGCCTGCGCCAGTCGCTCGCAGATACGTGTACGCAACTCGCCGTCACCGACCGGCGGATCGGCGGTGATGCGTAGCTGGTCGACCAGACGCTTCCCGTCGCTGTGCATCCGGGTCAACTGAAGAAGGCGTTTCTTGCATGCAACATCCGGCACCTCGCCTGCCACGGTCAAGGCATCGTCGTCGAAACTCATATGAACGGGATGATTGTGGAGCTTCAGGTGTGACTCGCGTTCGAAGGCCGCCATCACCTGCTTCAAGACTGTATCGCTGCGTTGCATGATCTGCCTCGCGCAAAGATTGAGTGGCGCAGCGCCCTTTATGCCGCACTGCGCAAGCGTTGCCGCTGTGGAAGAAAACGGGAGATTAGTCGGCGCGATCCCTTAAAGGATAGGTCGCTTTCGCTCGCGTGTGAAAAACATGCCGACGGCAGCGCGGGCGTGGGCGTCGAATGGGAATAAATGGGGACGATTGCCCCGTATGGCACACAGTTTCATTTTCGCCAATAATGGCCGCACATCCATTGCTGGACGAGGGCAACCATGCGCTACAGTCCCGATGCTATCCGTACCGTCGCCCTCGTCGGGCATGCCGGGTGCGGCAAGACCTCGCTTATCGAAGCGCTGCTGCACCGGGGCGGCGCGCTCCACGCGCCCGGCAGCGTGGAGCGCGGTACCACGGTTTGCGATTTCGACCCGCTCGAGCGCAAATATCAGCACTCGCTGAGTTCCGCCGTCGCCCACCTGCACTACCGGGATACCCGCATCTATCTGCTGGATACGCCCGGCTATCCGGATTTCTCCGGGCTGTCGCTCAGTGCCCTGCCCGCTGTGGAAACTGCCGCCGTCGTCATCAATGCGCAGACCGGCATCGAAATGACCACCCGGCGCATGATGGCGTGGGCGGCCGAGCGCAAGCTCTGCAGAATGATCATCGTGAACGGTATCGATGGCGAAAAGGTCGAGCTTCCCAGGCTTTTGACGCAGATTCAGGAGACCTTCGGAAAGGGGTGCCTGCCGATCAACCTGCCGGCGCAGCGCGGCCGACAGGTGGTGGATTGCTTCTTTAACCCCGCTGGCGACGCCGATTTCCTGTCTGTGGCGGCTATGCACGATGCGCTGGTCGATCAAGTGGTCGAGATCGACCCCGACTTGATGGAGCTGTACCTGGAGCAAGGCGAGGCCATCAGCCCGGAGCAGTTGCACGAGCCCTTTGAGCGGGCGCTGCGTGAAGGTCATCTGGTGCCGATCTGCTTCACGTCGGCGGCCAACGGCGCCGGCATCGCTGAATTGCTCGACGCGTTCGTCCGGCTCCTGCCGAACCCCATGGAAGGCAACCCGCCGCTTTTCTACCGCGATGCCGGCGGCCGCCGGGAAATCGTGCACGCCGAACCGGTCGCCGACAAGCATGTGCTGGCCCACGCCTTCAAGATCGTGATGGACCCGTACATCGGCAAGATGGCCGTGTTTCGCATCCATCAGGGCACGATCAGGCGCGATAGCCAGCTCTATATCGGGGACGCACGCCAGCCGTTCAGGGTCGCCCATCTGATGCTGCTGCAGGGCAAGGAGCACACGGACGTCAGCCAAGCCGGTCCAGGCGATATCTGCGCCACAGCCAAGGTCGACGAGATCGGTTTCGATGCCGTGCTGCATGACGCCCCCGAGGATGGCAACATCCACCTGACTCCGCTCGACTTCCCCACGCCGATCTATGGTCTGGCGATCGAGCCGGCACGCCGGGGCAACGAGCAGCGCCTCTGGGAGATCCTGCAAAAGTTGGGTGCGGAGGACCCGTGCCTGCGCATCGAACACCCGGTCGGCACCAACGAGACGGTCGTGCGAGGCCTGGGCGAATTGCACCTGCGCCACATGCTGGAGCGACTGTCCGAGCAGTACAAGCTCGAGGTCGTGACGCGGCCACCGAAGATCGCCTATCGGGAAACCATCGGTGCCAAGGCAGAGGGGCATTGTCGCCACAAGAAGCAAACCGGCGGCGCCGGGCAATTCGGCGAAGTGATGCTGCGCGTGGAGCCACTGCCGCGAGGTGCCGGTTTCGAGTTCGTCGACATCGTCAAGGGCGGCGCGATCCCCGGTCAGTTCATGCCTGCCGTGGAAAAGGGCATCCTGCAGGTCATCGCGAACGGGCCGCTCGCCGGCTTCCCGATGCAGGACGTGAGAGTCACCGTCTTCGATGGCAAGAGCCATTCAGTCGACTCGAAGGAAGTGGCATTCGTCTCCGCCGGGCGCAAAGCGTTCATCGACGCCGTGATGAAAGCCCAGCCGATCCTGCTTGAGCCCATCGTGAACATCGAGGTGACGACGCCGGAAGCCGCAATGGGCGACATCATCGGCGACCTCTCCGCCAAGCGCGGGCAGGTCCATGGCACACGAACGGTCGCAGGCGACGCCGTGGTCGTCGTCGCGGGACAGGTGCCACTGTCCGAGCTCAACGACTATCAGTCGCGCCTGAACGCTATCGCCGGCGGCCATGGCAACTACAGCATCCAGTTGAGCCACTACGACCCCGCGCCCCCCGCTCAGCAGGCACGGATGGCGGCGCAGCACAAGAGCCATGGGGACGGCGCGGCGCCATGATCGGCTCTATATGTTCGTAGTCCTATTATGTAGTCGCTGAACACCGCGGCTCACTTGGCGTCGATGCTAGGCGGCCCGGTCTACCTCAGGCGGGCTCCATGCCATGAGCAAGCTTCACCGAAGCCGCTTGTGGTGACGCCAGAAAGGAAAGCAGCGCCTTCGCGGCTTCTTTCTGCCCCGATGCGGTGCATAGGGCAGCCGAGAACACGGTGATGAGCTGGATATCAGGCGGCAGTGAGCCGATGACATCGATGCCCGGCAGATGTATCAGTTCGCTCAACTGCTGGAAGCCGAGCTCGACCTCCCCGCGCGCGACCAGCGTACCCACGGGAATGCCGGGCGGTGCCTGCACGATGCGCGGCGCGATCGTCTCGGCAATACCCCATCGCGCGAACAAGCGCGTCAGGTGCGAACCGCTGGGCCCGGTCGAATAGCCGATACTGCACGCGGCCAGAATCGCGTTCCGTACTGACACCTCGTCGCCGATCTCAGGTCGCGGCGCCCCGGTTGCCACCGCCAACGCTATGCCCGAACGAGCCAGATCGACTCGACTGCCCGGTTGAACACGGCCGGCTGCGGTCAATCGCTCGATCGCGTCGGCAGCAAGCACCACCATATCGAATGACTCCCCGTCCTGAATGCGCTGGGCAGCCGTAACCCCTCCGACTGACTCGATCACCACCCGCTGCCCCGACGTTCGCTCATAATTGCCGGCCAGCTCGGCCAGCACGCTTCGGGTCGCCATCGAGGAAATGCCGGTGATCGGCTCGTTCATGGTCTGACAAATGGCCATATTTTCCGCCCTCTTTCAATCGATATATCGTAGTCCTGCCTGTTTCAACGGTTCGCGCATGCTGTACATGTCCAGGCCGAGAACGCCCGATGCCAGCTTCGCGCGCTTCTGACCTTCGTTGGCTTCTCGTGCGAGTGCCTTGTCGAGGACCTTCTGAGCCCAGGCCGAAGGCACCACGACCACGCCGTCGTCATCCCCCACAACCACATCGCCCGGATTCGCCAGCGCCCCGGCGCACACCACGGGAATGTTGACCGAACCGAGCGTGGCCTTGATGGTCCCCTTGGCGGAGATCGCCTTGCTCCATACCGGAAATTTTATCTCGGTCAGCACGCTTACGTCGCGCACGCCTGCATCGATGACAAGCCCCAAAGCCCCGCGCGCCTGAAAGCTCGTTGCCAGGAGGTCGCCGAAATAGCCATCCGTGCAGTCCGCCGTCACCGCTGCAATGACGATGTCGCCCGGCTGGATCTGCTCGGCCGCGACATGCAGCATCCAGTTGTCGCCCGGCTGCAGCAGGACCGTGACGGCCGTGCCCCCCACCTTCGCGCCCGCATAGATCGGGCGCATGTAGGGCTTTAGCAAGCCCGTGCGGCCCATTGCCTCGTGCACCGTCGCTGCCCCGAGCACACCGAGCTTCGCGGCCACTTCCTTGCCCGCCCGCTGCACGTTGCGGTACACCACTCCCAGTTCATACATGATCAGTTTCCCTTAGCGTTCAGCGCTGCATCGAGCCGCGGATAGACACGTCGTGCATTGCCTTCGAATATTTTGTACCGCTCATCTGCATCGATATGAGCGGCCTCGATGTAGCGCTTCGTATCGTCGAAATAGTGCCCCGTCTCAGGATCGATACCGCGCACGGCTCCAATCATCTCGCTGGCAAACAGGATGTTGTCCACCGGAATCACGCCTGTGAGCAAGTCGATGCCCTTCTGGTGATAGACGCAGGTATCGAAGAAGACGTTGTTGAGCAGATGGTCCTTAAGCAGCGGCTTCTTCAGTTCCTGGGCAAGCCCGCGAAAGCGGCCCCAGTGGTACGGCACGGCACCCCCACCGTGTGGAATCACGAAGCGCAGCGTCGGAAACTCGCGGAACAGGTCCGATGTCAGGCACTGCATGAAAGCGGTCGTGTCAGCGTTCAGGTAGTGCGCGCCCGTGGTGTGGAAGCACGCATTGCAACTCGTGCTCACATGGATCATCGCGGGGACGTCGTACTCGATCATCTTCTCGTAGATCGGGTACCAATAGGGATCCGACAGCGGCGGGCTGGTCCAGTGTCCGCCCGATGGATCCGGGTTTAAATTAATCGCCACGTTGCCGTACTCCTGCACGCACTTGACGAGCTCGGGAATGCAGGTGGCAATGTCCACGCCGGGGCTTTGCGGCAACATCGCGGCCGGAATGAAGTGATCCGGGAAAAGCTCGCTCACGCGATAACACAGCTCATTGCAGATCGCCGCCCAGGTGCTGGATATCTGGAAATCGCCAATGTGATGCGCCATGAAGCTGGCACGCGGGCTGAAGATCGTCAGGTCCAGACCACGCTCGCGCATTAGCCGGAGCTGGTTACTTTCGATCGACTCGCGTAGCTCGTCATCGCTGATCTTTAGTTCGGATGCCTTAGGCATCTCGGACGGACTGTTGATGCCCGCAATCTGGCAGTTGCGCCATGCCTCCAGCGCCTTTGGCGCGGTGGTGTAGTGGCCGTGGATGTCAATGATCATGGTCGTTCCTCACAACTCAATCGAGTATCGGCACGCGATGTGATGATTACCCTGCGCGCCGATGTCCTTAATGGGCAGTACTCGGCTCCGGAGTCGCCTCGCGGGCCTGCACACGCTGGGCAAGCAGGACTGCGAGCCCAGCCAGCGTGGCGGGAATAGCCAGCATCGCGAGGATCCCGCCGAACTGCCAGCCGAGCCCGAGCAGCGCTCCGCCTATCGCCGAACCGAAGATGCTGCCAAACCGGCCCATGCCGAGCATCCAGCTCACGCCGGTGGCGCGTGCAACAGTGGGGTATCGGCTCGGCGCGAACGCGTTCAGGCCCGTCTGTGCGCCGCTCATGCAGAAACCAGCGGCGAATACCAGCAAGGTCAGCGACGACGACAACGCGCCTATCCAGCCCAGCGCAAGCACGCACAGTGCACCGCCGAGATACGCGGCGCTGATCACGGGCGCCGGCCGGACCTTGTCCATCAACCAGCCGACACCGATTGCGCCAATCGTTCCACCGACCTGGAACATGGCCGTTATGTTGGCGGCGCTGGTGACCGTCAGTCCGGAATCCTTCATCAGCGTAGGCAGCCAGCCGGTCAACAGGTAGATGACCAGCAGGCCCATGAAATAGGTAAGCCAAAGCGCTGCGGTCATAAAGCCATAGCCGTGCGAGAACAACACGCCGATCGGTTTGCGCGTAGGCAGCGGCGGTTCATTGGAGACGAAAACCTCGTTACCGGAAAAACGCACACCGCACACCCGCCCAAGCACCGCGCCGATACGCGCAGCCGGTGCACCTCGCACCGCCAGCAGCCGGGCCGACTCGGGCAACAACCACACTTGCAGCACAATCAAGGCCAACGGCAGGGAGCCGCCGAAGATCAACACCGAGCGCCAGCCATGGACCGGAATCAGCCAGCCCGCGGCAAAGCCGATCATTGCCGAGCCGAGGTTAAAGCCGCAGAACATGATGGTGATCATCAACGAGCGCTTGCGCTGAGGCGCGTACTCCGACAGCAGCGTCGTCGTGTTGGGCATCGCGGCGCCGAGTCCGATTCCGGTCAGCAACCGCAGCACGGCCATCGACGTGGGCGATTGCGCAAACGCCGTAGCGATCGTGAACATGCCGAAGAGAAAGACCGACGTAATCAGCACCCACCTGCGCCCGACACGGTCGGAAGCCGGTCCTGCCACCAGCGCGCCGATCACGAGTCCCAGCGGCGCCGCGCTCATCACCAGGCCGAATGCGGGCCGCGAGATCGCAAAGTCATGGATGATCGAGGGCGCCACAAAACCCATGATGGCCACGTCCATGCCATCGGCGGTCACAATGAGAAAACACAGCGCCACCAGTAGCCACTGGTACGGCGCGATAGGTCGCTCGTCAATAAAAGCCTTGATATCAATCGTTTTTCCGCTTGTCATCGAATGTCTCCTGTCTCCTTGATGCGGTGCATGGCGTGATCGTGGTCGTCATCGCTCATGAAAAAACTGCGGTTGTCGATCCGCCGATTAGTTCTTTCCTTTCTCCGCACTGTCCCAGTCGAGTTTTCCGGCCGACTTGCCCGCGACCGAATACAACGCACCCGGTGCATTGCGAGTGCGCTGGAATTCCTCCAGCGATTGCCCGCGCATGGCGGCGTAAATGTGCAGGTTCGACACACCCGTCACGGCGCCCAGCTTCTCGAGCATGAAAAAGATGACCCCGTAGTGCAGCAGCCCACGCCAGTCGCGCCGGCGGATGAGGTCGCGCTCCTCGTCGGTCAATCCCGCCGCCGCGAAACTTGCTTCGGGATCGGCCACAAAGGCTTCACGATGCGCAGGTCCCACCATCCGATGCAGGTAGTCGTTGATCCGGAAAGCTCTCACTGCCGCTTCGATCGTGAACGGATAGGTACCCTCGATCTTCTCGACGCCGGCCAATTGCTCCGCCATCCGTTCGCGATGCCGCTCGACGATGGAAGGCTTCGTGTCGCCCTCCTTCGCGGCTTCGTAGACAGCGGTCGCGATGCCCGCCATCGACGGCAGGTAGTAGCTGCGATGCTTGCACACGACGTTGGCCGGCAGCGCGCCACGCATGGTGAGCCACATCACGACCTCCGAGCCTTCAAACCCTCCCAGCTCGACATATTCCGCGATGGTCATGTCGGCGAGCTGCTCGGGATCCTGCTCGAAGAGATCGAGGAACCGATGGTCCCATTCGGTGTTATTGAATCCGGCACGTTCTCCGTGCACCTGATGGGACAGGCCGCCTGTCGCCAGGATCGCAACCTTCAAGTCCTCCGGATAGCTTTCGATCGCGCGCCTGAGGGCCTGCCCAAGCTTGTAGAAGCGGCGCGCACTGGGCACCGGAAGTTGCAGCACGCCCATCTGCAACGGCACCAGTTTCATCGGCCATTCGGGCTTGTGCGGGCAGAGCATCGACAAAGGCGAGAAGCATCCGTGATCGAGTGCCTTGTTCTGGAAGAAAGACATGTCGAACTCGTCCGTCATGAGCGACGTCCCGATGTGCGCGGCCAACGCCGGATGCCCTTTGATCGGCGGCAGATCTCGCGCACCCCCGCCTTCGTCGGCCACTTGCCACTCCGGCCCGACACCTAGCGTGAACGCCGAATAGTGGTCGAAGAAGAATGACGTGACGTGATCGTTATAGATGATCAGGACTACGTCAGGACGTTTGTCCGCGAGCCAATCGGCTAATGGTGCGAAGTTTTCGAAGATCGGTGCCCAGACGGGATCGTCGCGCTTGTTTTTATCGAAAGCAAAACCGATAGTGGGCGTGTGCGAGGCGGCTATGCCTCCGATTATCCTTGCCATTTCTCTATCCCTGAAAAAACACATTCATACCGTCGCGTCGCGGCCCGAACGTCCTTACTCGGTCCCCGGCTAATCAAGACCGGTGGCTGTGAAGCGATCGCCTGTTCAGACCCAAGGTAGTTAAATCGCGATGACAGAAAAAGGCGGGGTTAACCAGATGAAATGGCAAGAATGGTCGAATTTGCGGTGTCTGGGAGTCAGGTCGCGAGCCTGCTAGACCCTCGCGATAGCCTGCCATTAAAGGATCTAGCGAGATTCCGCATTCCCCCAAGCAAGCATTCTTGAAAATTTCCGCATAAACCACCGATAACTAAATCGCATGGTGGGAAAAGTAAAGTCGCAAATCGCGGGCGGCGTTTATCGAGTTATTCGAGCCAGCGCGAATGGGGACTGTTCAAGTCGTACTTGTTGTATGCGCGACGCCCTTTCGGACCAGACCGCCTGCGTTGCCGGTGGCCCGCGCTACGTCGGCCATGGAGAGGCGAATCGCATCGATCAGCGCACGGGCTGCAGGCGAGGGCGTGCCCTCGGCGCGAACGATCAAGCCGATGTCGCGCGTCGTGTTGTGCAATTCGATATCGAGAACGGTTAGCGCACCGGATTCAATTTCGTAATACAACTGCTGCGCAGACAAGGCGGCCAGCATGTCCGTTTTCAATAGCAACCCGCGTATCACTGCAAGGTCTGCGGTCTCGACTGTGGGCATCGGTGGCTTCAATTTCACGCGCCGGAACTGGGATTCGAAAAGCCCGCGAGACGGCGCATGACTGCGTGGCAGTATCCATTGAGCATCGCGCAAATCGCTCATGGTCAAGTCGTGCTTACGGGCTAGCGGATGATCGCGGCGCGCCAGCACAACCATGTCCTCGCACATCAGGCGCTCGTTACGCAGGCCGCTTGCCAGGTCGTCGGGCCGCAACGCACCGAGGATAAAATCGATGTCGCCCGCCCGCACGCCGGAGACCAGGGTCTCATAGGGACTCTCGTCGGTGACGATGCGCACTCCCGGGTGTCGTTCGCTTAACTTAGCAATTGCCTGCGGCAGGATCAACGTCCTGCCGAGCGGCAATGCGCCGACGGTCACCGCACCCTGGATATTGCCGTGGAAGGCGGCGATATCGTCCGGGATATGGCGCAGTTCATTCAATGCCCGGCGCACATGCAGCAGGAACGTTTCACCTTCCGTGGTTAGCATGATGCCGCGCGGGCTGCGATGAAAGAGCAGCAGACCCGAGCCGCTTTCAAGCACGCGAATGGCGCTGCTCACCGCCGGCTGACTTATTCCGAAGGCCTTCGCAGCGGTCGGCATGTGGCGGTGCCGTGCCAGCGAGACGAATATCTGCAGGCGTCGCGTGTTGAGAAGATAGGCCCTTAACGCACCCTCGGAAGCCACGCGACGGCGTGTCTGCTGTGCCGCTCTCCATTGCGCTAACTCTTCGAGCTCTGAGAGGATCCGTCGGCAACGCTGCAGGACAGCGCTGCCCGTTGCCGTGATCAACATACCCGATAGCTTGCGCTCGAACAGCCGCTCCCCAAGCGCCGATTCGAGTTCCTGAACGGAACGGGTCACGGCAGATTGCGCTCGATGAAGCGTCGCAGCGGCACGCGTGGCGCTCCCGGTATCGGCGACCAGATTGAACGCGCGCAAATGCGCGAGGTTGAGAAGCTCAGCGTTGCTCATCGGTGAAATCCTGTTTGACTCGTTACCCTTCGGTGCGTTGGATATCACTACCCCCCTATAATGCGCTGACAAAGACGCTCATCTGAATCGACATGGCAATTGATATCACCGGCCGGACGTTTGGCAGGCTCACCGCTATAGCCCGCGTGGATGGTTCTCGCTGGCAATTCAAGTGCGCGTGCGGCACTGAAAAGGTTCTCGATGTCCAAAGCGTGAAGTACCGCAAGACGCTATCGTGCGGCTGCTTGCGCCAGATCGGCATCGCTGCTGGCGATCGCTTTGGCCTGCTTACTGCGTCGCATTACGTGAATCACGGCAAGAACGGCGCGCGCTGGTTTTTCCAGTGCGACTGCGGAGCGGGGAAAACTATCGCGTCTAGCTACGTCAGGAGCGGTCTGAGGACGTCGTGCGGGTGCAGCAAAAAAGTGATTGCGCGGCCGACCGAGCCAGCCCCGCCCGCGGCCGTGTGGCCGTTTCCGAAATGGCCGAAAGAAAGTAGCCGTTGAACTATCAGGCACCTGAAATTTCGCGCTCCCCCGCCTTAAGAATCAAGACGCGGCGGCGGCCATCCCGTTGACGTGTAAACTAGCGGATTTTTCGACGACTCTGGTGGTATGGTGCAAGCCCCACAGCGCACAGCTTTCAGCGGCCCGACGCTCATTCGCTTACTTGCTCGCCTGACCGAGGTCGATGTTACCGAATCTGGCCAATCGCTCTCGGACCGGCTGAGCCTATGGCTTCACTGGACAGACGCTATCGACCTGTCCACGGCGCTAAGCGGCAATCCGCCTGCCGTACCCTCCCACGCGCGAACCCATGGTCACGCGGAGGAGAACGAGTGCACCCGCGTGCGCAGTTCGTTGGTGAAAACCATCGTCGGGGATTCCACGTTTGTCGCCGCCAAGCGGCTCGGGCCAGCGCCGATCCCCCCGCATGACGCCCCCACGGATACAGCGGTCGACTACGCGGTGTTTCGTCAGCGCTATATCTCCCTGCAGCAGACGATGGAGACGGGCATCGGCAATCTGCGTGG
>NZ_JBAUSA010000962.1:0-4924 GCF_049581465.1 Caballeronia sp.
CACTTTAGCACCGATCGATGGCAGGGACAAATGGAAGGCGGCCGAAAAACGTCATGATCGTGGCGCTCTTCGGCCGCCTTGAAAGCGCGCCACGACACTACCGGTAAGGCTTAGCTGGTGCCCGTAATATGGTCACCCACGTTGGCGCCAAAAACGCGCTGGCGCAACAGCGACAACTGGTCGCGGGTTTGCGCGGCCTTCTCGAATTCGAGATTTTTCGCGTGATCCATCATCTGCTTTTCGAGCCGCTTGATTTCCTTCGACAGCTGTTTCTCCGACATATCCTCGAACTTGGCGCGTGTTTGCGCTTCCTTCAGTTCGGCGCGCGCGTCGTCGGCGTTATAAACACCGTCGATGATGTCCTTGATCCGCTTCGTCACCCCGCGTGGCGTGATGCCCATGGCGAGGTTGTGCGCGATCTGCTTCGTGCGGCGCCGTTCGGTTTCATCGATAGCGCGCTTCATCGAATCGGTCACCTTGTCGCCGTAGAGGATCGCCTTGCCGTTCACGTTGCGTGCGGCTCGCCCGATTGTCTGGATCAGCGAACGTTCCGCGCGCAGGAAACCTTCCTTGTCGGCGTCGAGAATGGCAACCAGCGAGACTTCCGGTATGTCCAGTCCTTCTCGAAGCAGGTTGATCCCGACCAGTACGTCGAACGTGCCTAGACGCAAATCGCGAATGATTTCAACCCGCTCGACCGTGTCAATGTCGCTGTGAAGGTAGCGCACCTTCACGCCGTGTTCGCTGAGAAACTCGGTCAGCTGTTCGGCCATGCGCTTGGTCAGCACCGTCACCAGCACGCGTTCATGCACTTTCACTCGCGCGTTGATCTCACCGAGCACGTCGTCCACTTGCGAGCGCGCCGGACGCACTTCGATGTCCGGGTCGACCAGGCCGGTCGGCCGCACCAGTTGTTCCGCGACCTGCCCCGCCGTGCGCTTTTCATAATCGGCCGGCGTAGCCGATACGAAGACCGTCTGACGCATCTTGCGTTCGAATTCGTTGAACTTCAGGGGGCGGTTATCGAGCGCCGACGGCATCCGGAAACCGTAATCCACCAGATTTTCCTTGCGCGCCCGGTCGCCGTTGTACATGCCGTTCAACTGGCCGATCAGCACGTGGGATTCGTCGAGCAGCATCAGCGCGTCGGGCGGCAAGTAATCGACGAGCGTCGGCGGCGGTTCGCCCGGCGCCGCACCCGAAAAGTGCCGAGAGTAGTTCTCGATACCTTTGCAAAAACCGAGTTCCTGCAACATTTCCAAATCGAAACGTGTGCGCTGCTCGAGCCGTTGTGCTTCGACCAGCTTGCCGTCCTTGTGGAAAAACTCGAGCCGTTCTCGCAATTCCAGCTTGATCGTCTCAATGGCGCGCATCACCGTATCGCGCGGCGTTACATAGTGCGACGACGGATAAACCGTAAAACGCGGAATCTTGTTGCGCACACGGCCGGTGAGCGGATCGAAGATCTGCATCGACTCGATTTCGTCGTCGAAAAGCTCGACGCGCACCGCCATTTCGGCGTGTTCGGCCGGGAAAATATCGATCGTATCGCCGCGTACGCGGAATGTGCCGCGCGAAAAGTCAGCTTCGTTGCGGGTGTATTGCATGGCAATCAGCCGCGCGATGACCTCACGTTGGCCGAGTTTATCGCCCGTGCGCAAGGTCAGGACCATCCTGTGATATTCCGACGGATTGCCAATACCGTAGATCGCCGACACGGTCGCCACGATCACCACGTCGCGCCGCTCAAGTAAACTTTTGGTCGCGGACAACCGCATTTGCTCGATGTGCTCGTTGATCGACGAATCCTTCTCGATGAACAAATCGCGCTGCGGAACGTACGCTTCCGGCTGATAGTAATCGTAGTAGGAAACGAAATACTCGACGGCATTGCGCGGGAAAAACTCGCGAAACTCGGCATACAACTGCGCGGCGAGCGTCTTGTTCGGCGCGAACACAATCGCAGGACGGCCCATTCGGGCAATCACGTTGGCCATTGTGAAGGTCTTGCCGGAACCCGTCACGCCGAGCAGCGTCTGGAACGACAGCCCGTCTTCGATCCCTTCCACCAATGTCTCGATAGCGGTCGGCTGGTCGCCGGCGGGCAGATACGGCTGATAGAGCTGGAACGGCGAGCCCTTGAAGGTGACGAATTTGGTTTCGTCGAGGGCGTCGGCAACTTCTGCGAGCGGGGTGTCGGACATGAGGAAGATGAGCCTTGGCCGAGAGCAAACGTCCATTCTAGCCGTTCGCGCCAGAGCGGGTTTGGCGGTGCTTTGGGAATTCCTGCACGGGCCGGCTTGGCCGCTGACGCTGCCCGGCTTTTCCATATGGCGAGCGTCAATTCGTTACAATGGCGATCCAGGGCTAAGACCGATTTTCCGGGGACGAGGGGCGTGGTTCGGCATCAAGCCAAGGTGCAGCGCGCCAGTTTCCCGTCTCGATAGCCCATGCCTCACGCCTTTCCACTACCGTCGATAAATCATGTCTCTTTTCTCTGCCGTCGAACTCGCTCCTCGTGACCCGATCCTGGGTCTGAACGAAGCTTTCAATGCCGACACACGCACGACCAAGGTCAATCTTGGCGTGGGCGTGTACTTCAATGAAGAAGGCAAGATTCCCCTCCTGCGTGCCGTTCGCGAAGCAGAGAAAGCACGGGTCGACCTCGCCCTGCCGCGTGGTTACTTGCCGATGGAAGGCATCGCTGCCTATGACGCAGCCGTACAAAAGCTGCTGCTCGGCAACGACTCGCCGCTGATCGCCGATGGTCGCGTGGTGACGGCGCAAGCGCTGGGCGGCACGGGTGCGCTCAAGATCGGCGCCGACTTCCTGAAGCGCTTGAATCCGACAAGCAAAGTCGCCATCAGCGACCCGAGCTGGGAAAACCATCGTGCGCTGTTCGAATCGGCGGGTTTCGAGGTCGTCAATTACCCCTATTACGATGCAGCCACGCACGGCGTGAAGTTCGACGAGATGCTGGCCGCGTTCAATAGCTATCCGGCCGGAACGGTCGTCGTGCTTCACGCTTGCTGCCACAACCCGACCGGCGTGGACCTGACGCTGGCGCAATGGCAACAAGTGGTGGAAACGGTCAAGGCTCGTTCACTCGTGCCGTTCCTCGACATCGCGTATCAAGGGTTTGGCGACAGCATCGACGCCGACGCCGCTGCGGTGCGTTTGTTCGCTCAAGCCGACATCAACGTGTTCGTGTCGTCGTCGTTCTCCAAGTCGTTCTCGCTGTATGGCGAGCGCGTGGGCGCTTTGTCGATCATCACCAGCAGCCGTGAAGAATCGTCGCGGGTCTTGTCGCAACTCAAGCGCGTTATCCGCACCAACTATTCGAATCCGCCCACACATGGCGGCGCCGTGGTCGCCGCCGTCCTGGCGTCGGCTGAACTGCGCGCGACGTGGGAACAGGAACTCGGCGAAATGCGCGATCGTATTCGCGCCATGCGCCACGGCCTAGTCGAGAAGCTCAAGGCAGCGGGCATTGACCGCGACTTCGGTTTCGTCAGCCGCCAACGAGGCATGTTCTCGTACTCCGGACTGACGTCGCCGCAAGTGGACCGCCTGCGCGAAGAGTTCGGGATCTACGCTGTTAGCACGGGCCGTATTTGCGTGGCCGCGTTGAACACGCGCAACCTCGCGACCGTCGCTGACGCTATCGCGGTCGTACTGAAGTAAGCCTGGACGACCTCAACCCGTCGTAAGAACGGCGCTCGCTACGAGCGCCGTTTTTTTATGGTCGGGACGTCTGCTGGAGCGCGCTGGCATTACACCGAAATGAATCGTTGGCGGCGGTCAACCCCCTAACGCCCATGCCGATGAATGTCATGCGTGGTGAACCCGGATTCATTCGTGGGCATGTCGAGCCACTCTCGATGGCTCAGGCTTGCGCGAATATCGGTCAAGCCGTTGTCCCAATGCTCGCGCATCGTCGACAACCCGAACTGATAGTCCTTGTAGTTGCCCTCGTATTCCTTGTGCTGGTAGATCAGGTGAATCACGTTATAGCGCTTCGAACACGCAAGATCCTCGGCAGCCTTACACCAGGGATCGCTGTTACGGATGTCTCGCGGCACCCTCTCGAGCACTTCTCTCAGTACATTGCGGAACCGCTGCGAGCGCTGCATGGTGTCCGTTACGAGCCGCGTCCGACTCGAATACTGAACGTCCTTTACGCGTCCCATGACATCGACGATGCTATCCGGCACCGGCCCGCGCGCGCTCCAAAGATCGACCTGGAACGCGAGCGTGTCGCGACGCGGCGTCGCCTGCACAATCTCGTATAGCGGCGTGTTCGACATCAATCCGCCATCCCAGTAATACTCGCCGTCGATTTCCACGGCCGCGAAGCCCGGCGGCAGCGCGCCCGAAGCGATGAAATGCTCCGCGCGTAGACGAATTTTTGAATTGTCGAAATATGCAAAATTGCCGGTCGCTACGTTCACGGCTCCCACGGACACGCGCGTCTCTTGCGAATTGATGCGGTCGAAATCGCAGAACTGCTCAAGCGTGGCCTTGAGCGGCGTTGTATCGTAAAAACTCGCGGTTGTCGGGTCGCCGGCCGCAAGTGGCGACGGAGGCGGAAACCGCGGAACGAAAAACCCTTTCTGCCCTTCCACCACCGCGCCGAACGCTTGCATCGCCGTGAACGCCTTGCGAATCTCATCGGTGGAATTGAAAAACGCATGCTCGATGAAAGCGGGTAGCGGCGGCATGAAGGCCGGTTGGCAGATCGTTTCCCAAAACTCAAGCAAGCGCACCACGCGATCCTCGGGCGCATTCCCCGCGATGATCGCCGTATTCAGGGCTCCGATCGAGATGCCTGCAATCCAGCTTGGATGAATACCCGCCTCGTGCAAGCCCTGGTACACACCCGCTTGATAGGCCCCGAGCGCACCGCCGCCCTGCAGCATTAACG
>NZ_JBAUSA010000963.1:0-2773 GCF_049581465.1 Caballeronia sp.
GGTGAGAGGCGCTCGATGAGCGCTTCGTCTCCTGCAACCGCTACCCATCGATCCCGGTATCGCCAGCGCCAGCCGTGACGTTCGCGAAGGGTGTCGCGTAACGCGGTCGCGGGATCGTGTGTTTTCACGTCGACGGATGCATCATTCTCAATACGGGTCTCTGCCCGTTTATGCACATCGTAGCGGGCGAACCATCGTGCCGCTCTTAGTGAGGCGATCCAGAGCAGGACCGCCTCAAAGTACTTCACGAATATTATCGACAACAGCAGGGCACATAGCAGGCACAGTTCGACGACGATCCACGTGTCGTGAGACCATCCGTAGCGCGGGCCCTCAACCCATGCTGCGACGCCGAGTGCAAGGAAGACAATGCAGATCGCGATGCCAATAAAGAGCCCGACCGGTGGTGTTTTGTGTTCGTTCATATCTGTTGTCTGCACACGAGGGCGACCAGCTCCCCATCGTGATGGCTCAGTACCAGTTGGGGATCACCAGTCGACTCTGCATTCGCGGCTGCAAGCGCGGCCGCGAGCCATGCGCCGCTACTCGAGCAGGCGCCGACTGTCGTATCAAGTGCTATCCACTTCGTTTGTTCGGGCAACGAGGCCGATTTCTTAATTGCGCTTGCCTGCTCGCTGGAGGCGCCATGTACCCACGCCGTGCTCACCTGTTCGATCGTCGTCTGGCCCCAGCGTGTCGCGAGTCCAACCATGTCGGCGATCGTATCCAGGCCGCCTCTTGCAGGACGATGTAGACGTAGCGTGGGCGGCATTGCCGCTTGCGCAAGACGCGGATGTCCGAACAGCAGCGCCGCGCCCACTTCCGCAACGCCGTCACTCAACACTTGGCTGATGGCATTGCGAAGCTCGATCGCGACGACCAGATGCGCGACACCGAAGTCCCGATCGTCGAGCCATGCGTCGGTGCTGAACAGCGGGACCCCTCGTTCGTTCTCAACGGTCTTTACACTCAGCGCAGGCGCTTTCTTAACGAGCAGCTCCTGCAGTCGCGTTCGCACCAACGCAAATTCAAGCTTCGAACGCAGATGCAACTCGACGTGAAGTGAGGTCCGCGCTGGAAGGGCATTCAGCTGCTTGGTGAGATTGCCAATCAGTCGGTGGAGGAGCCATTCGCAGACAGCTCTGTGTCGTGCGTGTTCGTCCAGCGCGTTGCCGGGACGAAACGGCTCATCGGGAATTTCAATCCAGCGTGCAACAACATCGTTATCAGTCACAGCGCGGCTCGGCCGCGCTGTGACTTGCACCGAGCCGTCACGCACACTTTCCAGCAGATTTTCTGCGTCGTTCGAAGAGAAACACCACGCATTGCCCAAGATCGCAAGCGGCCTGCTCGCAACCGCGTGGCACGACTGTTCGGCTTGCTCACTGACGCGATTGGTCGCGATCGCTTCGTTACGCCGAGCATGGCCGTACCCGAGCCGCGAGAACAGCAAAAAGGCCCACACGAGCAGCGGATAGCCGGCCACGCAGATCCAGAACCAGGGCGTATTCGTGGGACGACCCGGTGGCCACAGCGTGATCGTCAGCGCGGCGCCTGCGCACATCACCATCAACAGCAGGGCAGCCCATACCGGCTTCGAAGGTTGTGGCGGAGGCGGAACGCTTACCCGCGGCGGGATGCGATTGAAGTCAACGGGCATCAGTTATCGAACCCGCGCGCCATCTGACGACCCGATAAGGTAGGCGCCACATCGTGTGTGGTCATCCTCGCGCGAAAGCGGAATGGTGCCGTCCTTCATCCGGCTGCTTCCTTCGATGATTTCGTTGTCGCCGTGGATCGGGCAGGACACCTTATCGCCAACGCGCGCAGCACGCCGTCCCTTGACCTTGATGCGGTCAGAACCCGTGAGGATCTTTCCGCCGTGGCTTGTGTTATCGCCTTCGTATGTCAGTTTTTTCATTCGATAGCCTTCAAAAATTAAAACACCATTGCAAATCTGTTTTTTTAACAATAAACGCAACTATTCTGACTCGATATGTCGATAACTCTCTTTGGTAATGTCACCGTATGCATTCTGGCGAATTGAGGCATCGTTGTTACATATCAGGTTAGAGATTTTCCTCTCACCTCGGTACACGACCACGCCAGCGGAGAAAGTAGGGCCGTCATCGGTTTTGATGGACTTATCGAATAAATAGTATGTATATCCAGATTTAAAAAATCGTATATGCGCCTCTCCACCGCCAGCATATGGAGTATTGGAGGAATAAAAAACCTGTCCCTTACGTGTGCCTCTATCTGAAATCTCCAGATTAATCTTGCTGCCAGCGCCATTTCGATACGAAAAAACGCCTGTGTCCGTTGATTGGCACAGTGACGAGACAGATTTTTTTGTCTCACAATTAAATATCACCGTTTCACCGTCCTTGCACATTCCTTCGGCGTTGACGTTCGAAGCGGCAATCAAATTAATTAATGAAATAACGATAAACTGGATTTTTATCATGTCCTTTCGCCGAATTCTCCAAGGTGATCGTGAAAAAATCCAAACTCCTCCGGTCTGCGCCACCGAAGTTTCAATCTTTTAGATTGAACCATTTCGAATTACTTCGCACAAAAATCAATGTCCTGGCAATCAATCCACTTATCGATAATTTTTCCGTTATACGCAGAGAATTTCACTTCCCAAAATCTTAAATCTGGATAAATCCTCACAAGCTTTACGTAATCACCTCTCATTACATAGGTCGTGCCATGCCTCAAGGCTGATGGCTCGTCATATAAGTAAGCCTTGTTCGTAACCACCAACCTC
>NZ_JBAUSA010000964.1:0-3833 GCF_049581465.1 Caballeronia sp.
ACTTCACGGCGACGGTCATGCGTGGCGACAAGTTTGGGTTTATCGGCCCGAACGGCGCCGGCAAGACCACGCTGCTGAAAATGATTCTTGGCGAGCTCGCGCCGGACGAGGGCACGGTGCGCACCGGCACGAATACGCAGGTAGCGTATTTCGACCAGATGCGCGAGCAACTCGACCTCGACAAAACCCTCGCCGACACCATCAGCCCAGGCAGCGAATGGGTCGAAGTGAACGGCGTGAAGAAGCATGTCATGAGTTATCTCGGCGACTTCCTGTTCGCGCCTGAACGCGCGCGTTCGCCGGTCCGTTCCTTATCGGGCGGCGAGCGCAACCGCCTGCTGCTCGCGCGTCTGTTCGCCCGTCCGGCCAATGTGCTGGTGCTGGACGAGCCGACCAACGACCTCGACATCCAGACGCTCGAACTGCTTGAAGAATTGTTGACCGAGTACGACGGCACCGTGTTGCTGGTCAGCCACGATCGCCAATTCCTCGACAATGTGGTGACGTCGGTGTTCGCGTCAGAAGGTGGCGGCAAGTGGCGCGAGTACGTAGGCGGATTTAGCGACTGGCAAATCCAGCGTGAACGCTCGGAGAAAATCGCGTCGGACGCAGCACGCGACACGGCCAAGCAGGCGAAGAAGGACGACGGCCCCAAGGACAGCGGCGCCGGACGCAACACGCAACGTTCGAACAAGCTTCCGTATAAGGAAGTGCGCGAACTAGAAGCGTTGCCGGCGCAGATCGCGGCGCTCGAAGCCGAGCAAAAGGAGATCGCTGCCAAACTCGCGGACGGGTCTGTGTTTGCGCGAGATCCGAAAGAGGGTACGCGCCTGAGCGAGCGGCACGCGGTGATCGACGAGGCGTTGCTGGTCGCGCTCGAACGCTGGGAAGAGCTCGACGCAAAGCGTAAATAGCACGGGCCTCGAAACCGGTTGTTAAGCGGGCTTTTTAGCGGGCTTTAACGCCCGGCGCCTGCGGTCTTATCGATAAATTTGTCGAAATCAGTACAATACGTCGCGTTTTCGAGCACCCGGGCTCGTGTGACTTCGCGGTTGAAAGCGCGGGGTTGAAAGCGGGGCCGGCGCGACGTTTAGTTTTTCGCGGTTGAGTTTAATTACGCGCAATCCGGCGCGGTCAGCCGGGTTGGTCTGCTGTGTTCACGTATTCGCCGGTCGTCCGGCGCGACCATCGCTGGGTGAGAAGCGGGTCGATCGGACGCCGGACCATCGTCCAGACATGTCCACGAAAAAACCCAGCACCGCCGACGGCGGCAAGAACAGCGGATACAGCGAAGCATCGATCAAGGTGCTGAAAGGTCTCGAGCCGGTCAAGCAACGACCCGGCATGTACACCCGTACTGAGAATCCGCTGCACATCATCCAGGAAGTCATCGACAACGCATCCGACGAAGCGCTTGGCGGCTATGGCCGGCAAATCGCGGTGACGCTGCACGTCGATCATTCGGTGTCGGTCGAAGACGACGGGCGCGGCATTCCGTTCGGCATGCATCCGGAAGAAGGTGTGCCAGTCGTGGAGATCGTGTTCACGCGCCTGCACGCTGGTGGCAAGTTCGACAAGGGCTCGGGCGGCGCGTACACGTTCTCGGGCGGCCTGCACGGCGTCGGCGTCTCGGTCACCAACGCGTTGTCCACGCGGCTCGACGTCACCGTCTGGCGCGACGGCAAAGTCGCGGAACTGGGCTTTTCGAACGGCGATGTGGTGAAGCCGCTCGAAACCCGTGCAATGAACCGTGGCGAAAAGAAGTCGGGCACGCGTGTCACTGCCTGGGCAAACCCGAAGTATTTCGATTCGCCCAACTTGCCGGTCGGTGAGTTGCAGCGGCTTTTGCGTTCGAAGGCGGTGTTGCTGCCGGGCGTGGAAGTCGTGCTGATTAATGAAAAAACCGGCGAGCGCCAAACCTGGAAATACGAGGACGGGTTGAGGGGCTATTTGCTCGAAGGCATGGGCGGCAGCGATCTCCTGATCCCGCTGTTCGAAGGAGAACGCTTCGCCGGCAACGCCAAATCCAGTGAAGAAACCTTTGCTGAAGGCGAGGGCGCGACGTGGGTGGTCGCATGGAGCGAGGAAGGGCCGTTGTTGCGCGAGTCGTACGTGAACCTGATTCCGACACCCGCTGGCGGCACCCACGAATCGGGCTTGCGCGACGGCTTGTTCCAGGCGGTCAAGAGCTTTGTCGAATTACACAATTTGCAGCCCAAAGGCGTGAAATTGCTCGCCGAGGACGTGTTCGCGCGCGTGTCGTTCGTGTTGTCGGCGAAAGTGCTCGATCCGCAGTTCCAAGGGCAGATCAAGGAACGCCTCAATAGCCGTGATGCGGTGAAACTGGTGTCGTCCTTTACGCGTCCCGCGCTCGAATTGTGGCTGAACCAGCACGTGGAGTTTGGCAAGAAGCTCGCGGAACTCGTGATCCGGCAAGCGCAAGCGCGTACGCGTGCGGGTCAGAAAGTCGAGAAGCGCAAGAGTTCCGGCGTGGCGATACTGCCGGGCAAGCTCACTGATTGCGAATCGACCGACATTTCGCGTAACGAACTGTTTTTGGTGGAAGGCGATTCGGCGGGCGGCTCGGCCAAGATGGGCCGCGACAAGGAGTTTCAAGCCATCTTGCCGTTGCGCGGCAAGGTGCTGAACACGTGGGAAACGGAGCGGGACCGGCTGTTTGCAAACAACGAAGTGCACGACATTGCGGTCGCGATCGGCGTGGATCCGCACAGTCCGGATAGTCTGGATAGCAAGGCCGATTTATCGAACCTGCGTTACGGCAAGATCTGCATTTTGTCGGACGCGGACGTCGACGGCGCGCACATCCAAGTGTTGCTTCTCACCTTGTTCTTCAAACATTTTCCGCAATTGATCGAACAGGGCAACGTCTGCATCGCGCGGCCTCCGCTGTTTCGTGTCGATGCCCCCGCGCGCGGCAAGAAGCCGGCGCAAAAGCTCTACGCGCTGGACGAAGGCGAACTCGAGGCGATCCTCGACAAGCTGCGAAAGGACGGCGTGCGCGAAACCCAATGGTCGATCAGCCGTTTCAAGGGCTTGGGCGAAATGAGCGCGGAACAGCTCTGGGATACCACGATGAACCCCGACACGCGCCGCCTGCTGCCGGTGGAACTCGGCGATCTCGGCTTCGACGACACGGTCACTCGCATGACCATGCTGATGGGCAAGGGCGAAGCGGCATCGCGGCGAAGCTGGCTGGAAGAAAAGGGCAACGAAGTCGAAGCGGATATTTGAGGCTGCAGAGCTTCTCCTGATGAACTTCGTCAACGCATAACTCTGGAAATTCGATGGACGATCTTTTCGCGGAACAAGAAGCCGCGCCTGAAGGCGAAAAGCTGATGCTTGGCGACTACGCCGAGCGCGCGTATCTCGACTACGCGGTGAGCGTGGTGAAGGGCCGCGCGTTGCCGGACGTATGCGACGGCCAGAAACCGGTGCAGCGCCGCATCCTGTTTGCCATGAACGAAATGGGCCTCGCGAGCACCGCGAAGCCGGTGAAGTCGGCGCGCGTGGTGGGCGACGTGCTGGGTAAATACCATCCGCACGGTGACCAGTCGGCCTACGACGCACTCGTGCGTCTCGCGCAGGCGTTTTCAATGCGCTATCCGTTGATCGACGGGCAGGGCAACTTCGGCTCGCGCGACGGCGACGGCGCGGCGGCCATGCGTTACACGGAAGCGCGTCTCACCCCGATCGCGAAATTGCTGCTCGATGAAATCGACATGGGCACCGTCGATTTCATGCCGAACTACGACGGTTCGTTCCAGGAGCCGAAGCTTCTGCCCGCGCGCCTGCCCTTTGTGCTGCTGAACGGC
>NZ_JBAUSA010000965.1:0-2850 GCF_049581465.1 Caballeronia sp.
ACCGTGCACTGGGCGCAGCGCCACAACCGCCCCATCCAGGGCGCGCTGCTTGCCACGCCGGCGGATCTGGAGGTACCCATGCCCGCCGGTTATCCGACGCTGGACGTGCTCGAAGAACACGGGTGGCTGCCGAACCCGCGCAAACCGCTGCCGTTCCCGAGCATTCTCGGAGCCAGCCGCAATGATCCGCTTGCCGCGTTTGATCGCGCTGCCACCATGGCAGCGGACTGGGGCAGCCGTCTCGTCGACCTTGGCGAAGTCGGGCACCTGAACCCCGCGGCCGGCTATGGCGACTGGCCGCAGGCGGACTCGCTGATCCGTGAGCTTCTCTGACATGTTCGCTACAACAGAGCAGGGTACGGCAGTGAACAAGAACGAGTCGGTGACGGTCGATGTCCACTTCGACTTCATCTGCCCGTGGTGCCTGATTGGCAAGCGCAATCTCGATGCGGCCGTCACTTACCTCGCAAGCTTGCGTCCAGACGTGAGCGTCAAGGTGCGGTGGCACTCGCATCAGTTGCTGCCCGATATGCCGGTCGATGGAGTCCCTTATCAGGCGTTCTATGTGGCCCGTCTGGGAAGTCCAGGCGCGGTCGCTGCACGGCGCGCACAGGTCCAAAAGGCCGCTGAAGCAGCCGGCGTTGAGCTGATGTTCGACAGGATCGAGGTGATGCCCAACACACGGGCAGCGCACAGACTCGTTGCCTGGGCGACAACGACAGGCGCGGCCATTAAACCCGCGTTGTTGATCGACCGGCTGTTCACGGGCTATTTCATCGACGGCGAAGACATCGGCAGCCCGGACGTGCTTGAGCGAATTGGCCTCGCGTGCGGTCTGGACGCCGCACGTCTCGCTGAACATTTCACGACGTCGGGGCGAGAAGACAACATGACGTTGCCGTGTTCACCGCAGGCTGACGACGTCCAGGGCGTGCCACATTTCGTGGTTAATTCCGCACTGTCGCTCTCTGGGGCGTATTCGCCCGGCGCGATCGTGGATGCCATGTTGCGCTCGATTGGCGATCAGGAGAACAGATAGTGTCACGCCAGATACTAGTCGGGTCGGCCGATGAAATCACGCGAGGACAGCGAAAGCTAGTCTTCGTTGACTGCCGCAGTGTCGTGCTCTTTAACATCGACGGTGAATTCCACGCCGTCGAAAACTCTTGTCCGCACAATGGTGCATCACTTGCAGGCGGCCAGATTGAAGGGCGCCTGCTTCGCTGCCCCGCCCACGGCCTTCGTTTTGACGTCGCAACCGGTTGCATGCCGGGAAAGGGCGGGTTGAGACTTGCGACTCTTCCCGTCCGGAACGTCGGCGGTAGGCTCGAACTCACAGTTGACGACGCCGCGGCAGGTCCGTGTCGCTCGCAGCTAAGCTGAATCTGATAAATCAGGGAGATACTCATGCATGGATTGATGATGCAACAACCGCTGCTGGTCGCGTCGCTCCTCACCCACGCCGAGCGGCATCATGGCGGGCAGGAAATTGTGTCGCGACGGGTTGAAGGCGACATTCACCGATATTGCTATCGCGACCTTGCGCAACGTGCCCGAAGGCTCGCCAATGCCCTCGCTGGCCTCGGGATTAGCGAGGGTGAACGCGTCGGTACGATGGCATGGAACGGCTACCGTCACATGGAGTTGTACTTCGCGGTGTCGGGTTCCGGTGCGGTACTCCACACGCTTAACCCCCGGCTGCACATCGACCAGCTCGCCTACATCATCGATCATGCTGACGATCGCGCTATCTTCTTCGACTTGACCTTCCTCCCGCTGATCGAGGCCGTCGCGTCACGTATCAAGAGCACGAAGGTATTCATCGCGATGACCAGTCGTGCGAACATGCCGGCCAAGCACGATCTGCCGATCATGCTGTTGTGCTACGAAGACCTGATTGACGGTCACAGCGATGAATTTGCGTGGCCGCTTCTTGACGAGAACCATGCGTCGTCGTTGTGCTACACGTCAGGCACCACCGGCAATCCGAAAGGTGTTCTGTACAGTCATCGTTCAACTATTTTGCACACCTACGCAGCGGCGTTGCCTGACTCACTGAACTGCTCGGCCCGCGATGCGATCCTCCCGGTCGTCCCCATGTTTCATGTGAACGCGTGGGGTCTGCCCTATATCGCATGCATGGTCGGGGCCAAGCTCGTGTTCCCCGGTCCCGCTCTCGACGGAAAATCGCTCTATGAGTTGATCGAGGCAGAACAGGTCACGCTCTCCGCCGGTGTGCCGACCGTGTGGCAGGGACTGCTTCGACATGTGGCCGAACGTGGCACGACGTTCACCTCCATGCGCCGCACCATCGTGGGCGGTGCGCCATGTCCAACGGCCATGACGACCGAATTTCAGGAGCGTTACCAGGTCGACGTCCTGCACGCATGGGGGATGACGGAACTGAGCCCGGTCGGCACGATTTGCAGTTTCAAAGCGCGCCACCTGTCGATGCCGGCGCAGCAGCGCTACGCTGTCCAGGCAAAGCAGGGCCGCGCCGTGTTCGGCATCGACATGAGAATCGTGGGACCGGACGGCAAGGAGTTGTCATGGGACGCTCAGGTGACCGGCGACCTGCAGGTGCGCGGGCCGTGGGTCACGGGCGGATATTTCGGCAGCGAAGACGCGTCGCCGCTATGCGACGGCTGGTTTCCGACCGGTGACGTGGCGAAGATCGATCCCGACGGCTTCATGCAGATCACCGACCGCAGCAAGGACGTCATCAAGTCCGGCGGCGAGTGGATCAGCTCGATCGACATCGAGAATGTGGCGTACCTGCACCCCGACGTCGCGATTGCGGTCTGCATCGCCGCGAGGCATCCGAAATGGGACGAGCGCCCGTTGTTGCTG
>NZ_JBAUSA010000966.1:0-1858 GCF_049581465.1 Caballeronia sp.
GCTCGAACCCGGCCCACGCGTCCATTCGAGAGACGCCTTGCATAGACATTCCAATGCGTCCGGCGTGAAGTTGCGAGAGCGCGAGCGATTCGATGCTGGCGAAGACAGTTCAAGCGATGACATGGGCATCGAGGCGATCGACGCGCTTCGCAGTCAGTTACTGCTACGCTGGTTCAACGAGACGGACCATAAGTCGCTCGCCACTGTGAGCGTCGACTTCTGCGACGCAAAGGCGACGCTTAGCGCGCGACTGGCTACCGCGTTCGCCGCTTCGGGCAGCCGCACGCTCGTGATCGACGCTGATCTGTACAACCCGCGCTTGCATGCCGCGTTCGATGTCGATAACGACCTCGGGCTGTCGGAAGTACTGGCGGGACAGCTTCCCTTGCATGCAGCGCTCAAGCAGGGGCGCATCGAAACGCTGTCGATCCTGACCGCCGGAAACGGGGGCGATCGTGCCGAGTCGTTGCTCTCGAAATCGCGCCTCATCCCGCTGTTGCAAGGGGCGCAACTCCAGTTTGACGTCATCCTGCTTGAGACGCCTACGTGGTCCGCGCACGCAAACGCAACCATGATTGGCGGCGCAGCGGGCGGTGTGCTCGTGAGCGTGCAGCGCCATCGCACGCATGCGCGGTCGCTGCGACGGCTGGCCGACGGCCTCAAGGCCGCGAGCGTTCCGATCGTCGGCGCGATTTTTGTCGAGTCATGAGGATTCGGGGTGTTCGCATCCGGCAATGCCGCCCATTCCAATGCGCATAAGGAAGTCCAACCGATGTTCGATAAAGCCGCCACGGCGTTACCGCACAATCCCGGCGAATCTGGCAGCTCGCGAGCAACGACGCTGGTCATGTCCGATTTCCTCTTTCTCGGCGGATTGGTCCTGGCGCTGTTCATCGTCGACGATCCCTATGGCGCGCAGTACCAGCACGATCCGTACACGCGCCATTTGCCGCTACTGCTTTCACTCGCGGCGATTCTATTCGCCAGCATGGGGCAGATGCTTCGTCCCAGGCACGCGCGCCGCGGCTCGGCGTGGCCCGTCGCTACAGCGGGGCTGCCGTTATTGCTGCTCGCCAGCTGGATCGTGATCGGATCGCTGTTCGCCCGGTTCATGCAAGGCTTTGCGGATACGTTCCTGAACACCGGCCTGTACATGATGTTGACCCTGTTCACAGCGCGCGGCATTCTTATCTCTCCTGCGCGCGATCGCGTGATTCAGTTAAGTGTCCGTGCGATGGCGGTCAGCGCAATATATATGATCCTGCGGATGATCTACGACCACGACTGGGGCGGCGGCCGCTACCATGAGATGGAATTCGTGGTGATGCCGGTTGCGGTCTACTATGCATTGAGCCCATCCGTCAATAGGAAGTGGCGCGGGCTGATCGTGTTCTTCTTTCTCGCTAGCGGCGTGGTGTTCTGCAAGAACACCGGCTTCATCGTGATGCTGCTTACGATCGGCTATCTGCTCGCAGCTGACTGGCGTTTCCGTCTGCGTCAACCTGCACGGCTTTACCGCGTTGTTCTCGCGGGAACGATGGGACTGGCGCTGGCGCTTGGGGGGGTGATCGCTTTCGGTCCAGCGCTTTCCAACGACATTACCTTGCCAAACGGCAATCCGGGGTATCGGGTGCGCGCTTATGAAAAGGCAATCTCGCGGTTCGAGCAATCGCCTGTTTATGGCGTGTCCTTTTCAGAGCGCTCGACAACGCTATTCATGGCGTTCACTGTCAAAGCAGTCGTTCCGAATAACCAGCTCCCCACTCACAGCGACGTGCTCGATCTGACCGCGAACGGCGGAGTAATGGCGCTTGCTCTCCTGCTATGGGCATATGCACGAATCGCGCGCCTTTTCTGG
>NZ_JBAUSA010000967.1:0-2245 GCF_049581465.1 Caballeronia sp.
TCAGCGTTCCAATTCCTGTCCGCTAAATTACTGACTTATGAGTAATTAACTATCAAGCCATCAGACCGCGCTCACGTGCGCGCGGTCGCGCATTCGCTTCTAACTGTGGGGGGCCCGGGTCAGTTGAAATCGGAATCGGGTACTGGCTCGCGCCGGGGTGAAGGGTCGCTCATTTCATTGCTCCACGTAGCCTGAAAATGGTGCCTGACAGCACGGCGACCACTGAAGGCCCGACCCGGGCGTCCGTTGCTTGCTGGTCAACCGTCATTCGGCACACGCAATACCGGGAGACGGCTATGGGTCGGTAGTGTGAGTTCACTGATGCAGGATGCTGCGTCGGGTTGCTCGATGTCGCCATCGTCAGCAATCCGCTACATTGCTGACGTAGGACTCATCCCATCCCAATGACGGCTCAGGCCGAAGACCCGCCAAGCGACTCGAAGGAGTGAATGACAGTTGCGCTTAGTAAGCTGCCAATAAGATGGCGTCTGGGCCCGGCGTCCCGAGTGGATCGATGACGGCCGCTCGGGCCGCTGTTGCTGTCCCAAGGCGGTGAATTTGCGTTCGTCGTGCAGGCAGCATCATTGGCGGCGGCGGCGGCGACGAACGTCGTCGGATGACCCGCAATGGTCAAAACAATTCACCATAGTCGCCGACTCTTCGAGCGCAGAATCGGCCCACATTGCGCCATCGCGTGATTTTTGATTGCGCCGACATCTAATGCTTCCGCCATGACGGTTAATGCGGCGATTCCGCTCGGCCCACTCTATTGGGCAAGACGCAATTCTCGGCCGCTGAAGCGCAGGGTCAGAGGACCCTCGACCCGGTACTTGGCCTAATACGCCCGATCGTTCGCTCTCGAATGCTTTGGATAAGCCCGGGAAGAAAAACTCGCACTGTTCGCCCACATCGCGCCGGCTATAAAGCTGACGGCGGCGACGATGCCTAACACCGCAAATGGACTCTCAGACGTCGCGTCTCGCACGAGGCTGGTGGTACCCGCGCAGAGTTGCTGCGCCTTACCGCTTAATTCACGTGCTTTCCCGGACATCTGGGTGGCGGCGTCGCCAACCATACCGCCTACTGCGTCTTCAACCTTTCCTGCTGCTTCTTTCAACGTACCTTCTGCTGTGTTGGTGTCCATGACATCCTCCCTTGTTGACCATGTCGTGCCTCGCACGGGACGTGCCAGTGGCCCCGCCCACGAGGGGTGCCGATTTAGAGCGCGGAGAACGCCAAATCGAGGTGCGGTTCGGCCCCGGGAACAGCCGCGCACCAATCAGTCAACGCAGCGATCGGGACTGTCGAAAATGGCGCCATGGCTTGCTGCAGTGAGGGGAGTCGCTCGGCATCTTTGACATCGAGGCCGCGCGGATCGGCAAATTCTCCCAACACCCTGCGTTAACTACGATGCCGGTTCCGAACGCATGCCTCGAGGGAAATCAGGCGGCCAGGCACCCATGTTCAAGGTGACATTTTCCCAGACGACGCATCCTCGGACAATGCCTTGGCCGCCTTGGAGAACGGGTGTAAGCGCCGCGTTCGCGCGGCCGCTAAACGACTCTAGCAAACAGGCGGGGGCAATCTGCGGCACAGGCCATAGCCGATAACGCGAGCTTGTCATAAGGCTTCGGGCCACGACGGGTGCGCGGTCGCGCCGACGGCTCCGACCCCGCCCCGAACCGTTTGGATGCCTTAGTGGTTAACCGTGCTGCAGATTCCACTACGACCAGCCAGCTTAAGCGTACGCACGGATCAGGCAGCGAGCCGTGTCAAACCTTCGCTCGACGTGCGGCCCTGCGCGAAGATTGGCCCGGTGGAGCTTGAGGACTTGTTTCGCGAGGTCAATCCAAAAATGTTGATTTCGATGATGAACCTCCGCAAGTCAAGTTGACGTCCGGCAGTGTATCCCGAAGGGAGGCGTCGGATCATCTCAATAACGCCAACCAAGGCATCTCGCGCCCATCAGATTTCGAAACGTCGCGCGCTATTGCCGGGCCTGTACCTATCGATCATGTGGCACGTCCTTTGCACTGCAACGGAGGCGGGTGTCGCGACTACACAACCGGTCCAAGTCCTGCGCAACCTATTCGACGGTACTTTTAGGAGGCTGCAAAGAATCACCTATCGAAGAAAATTCTGTGTCAGCGCTGGTTCTTGGCCTGGCGGGTGGTGTCTATGCGCATACAGGCGGTGGTGGTGGGGGAGCAGGCGGCGGTGCCGCCGGTGGCGCAGGGGTAGGGGG
>NZ_JBAUSA010000968.1:0-17827 GCF_049581465.1 Caballeronia sp.
GCCTATCACCTCTTCCGTGAGAGGGTGGGAGACGGAGATTCCAATCTCCAGTCTCGCAAGGCCAGGTGTCGCGCTCGTCGATCAATTGAAGTCCCTCTCCTTCAGGGCCAGGGAATTTAAATTCGAAGGCGAGCGAGCGACGGACGAAGAGATGGAGGCCGCCAGATACGCGGTCAAGATGTTCCTCGATCTATAAGAAAAAGGCGCCGGAGACGGCGCCTTTTTCGTCGCGAGCGCCCAACTCACCCCGTTCTATCAGCTACCTAAACAGGATGTCTGAAAGCGCCTTCGCGAATTTGAGGCAGCGGCTTACTCGCCTCGGAGAAAACATCCAGTGAATACGGGTTAACACCTAAAACGACAACAATGATTTGTGCGCATAGGGGTTAATCCTAAGCGTCTGCTTACTTATACTGAATTCACTGAAACGCAAACAGGGCTGTTTGCGAAAACAAGACGGAGGAAATCATCATGAAACTCGTTCAATCACTCGTCCTTGCAGCCGTTTTGGCTGTGCCTGCCGTGTCGTCGTTCGCTCAATCGAATCAACCTTTGACTCGCGCCGAAGTAAAAGCGCAACTGGTTCAGATCGAAAAGGCCGGCTACAACCCAGCGACAAGCGACAATGCGACGTATCCGGCAGGCATCCAGGCTGCCGAAGCAAAAGTAGCCGCTCAAGACGGCGCTGCCGCGACCAGCTACGGTGGTGTAGCCAATGCAGCGGCGACATCGGGTGCCACACGTCAAGTAGCGACTCCCGGTCTGAAGCCGGTCTACTTTGGCCAATAAGTTGGGCGAATAAATTCAGCCAATAAGCATCGGCGACGCTCTTGCGCCGCGCGGCAGAACGCAAAGCGGGTGGCTATCGTGACCGATAGCTATGCGCTTGCTTCCAGACTTTCAGAACCTCCTCCACCGGTGTTCATGCCGATGGATTGCCCAGCTCAGTCTGGGCTTTTTTACGTGCGGCGCATGTAACGCTGAACTGCCGGGCGGTAGTACAGCACAGCAGTTCCGAAAGAGGGGTTCAGGCGAGCGGCCCGGCCGCCTGTTCTGTCGTTGGTTTGGCGTTCAAAACCTCTGGCGCCTGTATGCCGGCCTTTGCGGCGTGCACTGCCCGTTCTCTCGCATGCTGCACCCGTACGCCTGCAGCGATCGAAAACGCGAATGTATTAATCCCGTTCTCGCTGCTTGCTGAAACGGTCCCGCGGTGCATATCAGCGACGGCCTTGACGATCGCCAGACCGAGTCCATGATTTTCGCGGCTATTGGTCCGCGACAATTCCACTCGATAGAAACGGTCGAACAAATGGCCCAGTAAGGCAGGCTGAATCGCGGCTCCTGGGTTCGATACCGCGACGCGGATCTGCTCGTCCTCACGCACGATCGAGACGGAAATAATAGTACCGCTCGTGGAGTGCTGGACCGCGTTCATCACCAGGTTCGTCAGCGCCCGTCCGAACAGCGACTTGTTCACGAGCGCGTTTGCGTCGCCGGTCAAGGTCGCGCGGACATGCGCCTCATCGAGTGGCAACTCCAGGAATTCCAGTGTGTGCGCTACCTCCGAAGCCAGCGATACTTCTACTAGCTGGGTCGCCAACTCGCCCTGGTCAGCACGCGCGAGGAACAGCATGTCGTTGATGATCTCCCGCATGCGCCCGAATTCCTCGAGATTCGACTGCAGGGTCTGTCGCAACTCGCTGACCGACCGGTTGCGGGTGAGCGCCACTTCCGTCTGGCCGATAAGAATCGTGACCGGCGTTCGCAACTCGTGCGCGACGTCCGCGTTGAACGACTCGAGCCGTCCGTATGCGACATCGAGGCGTTCTAGCGCGCCATTGAACGAGATCGCGAGGTCATTGAGTTCAAAGGGAAGGGCATGGGTGTTCAACCGCTGCGAACGGTTGTTCGGGCTGATCTCGGAGGCTTCCTTTGTCAGTCGCGTGAGCGGCGCGAGGCCGAATCGCGCGACGTAATAACCCAGCATCAACATGGCAAGGCTGCCGAGCGCGCTAAGGGACGCGAGTGCGAAGGCGAACGAGCGCATCGTGCGCACATTGGGGCCGTTGCTAAGCGCCACCTGCATCCGCACCGGTGGCCGGTTGCCGTATGCGGGAATGGTCAGGGTACGTGTGAGCATGTCGTTGGGGCATGCGGCCGGACGCGAGATGGTATAGCCGTCGGGCGAGGTGCTCGTGAGCGCTCCGGTGATCGGCGCACCATAGCTGAACGTTCCGTTGGGGGCCGTTACGTAGTACCGGGCGCTGCCGTCACGGGGTGTGATGTCGCTGAGCTTCTCCCGCGTCATCTTCCATTTTTCAGGCGTGCCCGCATGAAAGACGATGATTCGCGCGATCTCGGTACGATCGTCCAGCGACTCGCGCAGATGCCGGTCCAGTTGGACCCGCAACACGAGGAAGAGCGCCGTGCCGACAACGGTGAAGACCAGCAGCGCGACCAGCGCGAACATCAGCGCGAGCCGGCGGGCAATCGATTTAGGCATCATGATGAATTTGCCTCCTCGCGCACTTCCAGGACGTAGCCCATGCCGCGTACTGTGTGGAGCAACTTGGTCTGGAACGGTCCGTCAAGCTTCGCGCGCAAACGCTTGATGGCTGTCTCGACCACATTCGTGTGGCTTTCGAAGCTCACTTCCCAGACCAGTTCGGTGATGGCGATTTTCGACAGGATATCGCCGTGTCGCCGTGCAAGCACGCTTAGCAACTGGAATTCCTTGGCGGTAAGATCGAGGCGCATGCCGTCGCGCGTGGCACGGCGGCCAATCAGGTCGACATACAGATCGCCTACGAGGATCAGGGTCGATTCCTGCACCCGCGTGCGACGCGCAAGCGCATGGAGTCGCTCGACGAGTTCAAGGAATGAAAACGGCTTGGTGAGGTAGTCGTCGGCACCTTCACGCAAGCCGCGCACCCGGTCGTTCACATGATCGCGCGCGGTCAGCATGATCACTGGTGTCGACTTGTGGGCGCGCAGCGACTTGAGCACGCTGAAGCCGTCGCGCTTGGGCAGCATCACATCCAGGACGATGACGTCGTAGTCGAACTCGGTCGCGAGATGCGTGCCTTCCTCACCGTCAAGAGCAACATCCACGACCCAGCCCTGCTCGGTCAGCCCTGAACGGAGGTAGTCCACAACCTTGTGTTCGTCTTCAACTATGAGTACTTTCATCGGGCACCTGTCTCTCTGTCATGATTATAGTGAGCCTGCGGCCGCTCTCTTTTACCGTCTTCGTCGTCTCCGGTCATTCCGACTGCTTGGCGACCTCCTGCTTGCCGGCCGCCGGATTGCTGTTCTTCGCAGCACCCGCGAGCGCCTCGCCGGGACCGGGGGTACCATCCCAGCCGCCGCCCAACGCCTTTACCAGGGACACCTCCAACGTCAGTTGCTGGCCGTGAATCTGCACGTCCTGCCGCTGGCTCGTCAGAAGCGACTGCTGCGCAGTGATCACGTCGAGATAGGCGACGAGGCCGCCCGAGTATCGGTCATTAGCGAGCGACAGCAGTTTCTGGGCATCGTCGACAGCAGCGCGCGACTGCTTCGACGCCACATCGAGCACCGACAGCCCCGTGACCCCGTCCTGCACTTGCTGGAACGCATCGAGCACCGTTTGGCGATAGTTGGCTTCCGCAGCCTGATAGCCTTCGCTGGCGAAGTCGACGTTCGCTGAGCGCCGGCCGCCGTCGAATATGACTTGTCCGACCGTGGCTCCCAGCGTCCACAAGAGGCTTGGCGCGGTAAAGAGCGACGCCAGTTGCGTGGCCTCGAAACCGATACTCGGCATCAGCGTGAGGCTCGGGAAGAAGGCTGCCTTAGCCTCGCCGATTTTCGCATTGGCAGCAGCCATGGCGCGTTCGGCCGATGCAACGTCGGGCCGGCGCTGCATGAGGTCGCTGGGCAACCCCAGCGGGATTTCCGGCAGCGTGCCGGCGATCACCTTCGGCTCAATCGAGAACTGCGGCGCGGGCACGCCGACGAGCGCCGCGATCGCATGTTCAAACTGCGCGCGCGTGTTCTGCAGCAACTGCGCCTGCACGCGGGTCTGGTCGAGCAACGCTTGCTGCTGGAGCACGTCGAGACCGGACACCGAGCCCAGGTCGTGCTCGGTCGTCACGTAGTCGAGCGCCTTTTGCTGTAACGCGACCGAGCGCGTCAGCACATCGATCTCGGAGTCCAGCTCGCGCATCGAGAAGTAATCGGTCGCGAGATCGGTCGTCAGCACGAGTCTGGCGTTAGCCAGGTCGTCTCCGGATTGTTGCGCAGCGGCTGTATCGCTTTCTACCTCACGACGAATCCGGCCGAACAAGTCAGTGTCGTAATTGATCGATGGACCGATCTGAAAGTTGTTCTGTACGGTCGACTGATTCGGCACCGTGTAATTGGTGAGCGGCCGGTTCGCGGAGACGCGCAGACGCTGCGCCACGCCGGTGGCGTCGACCTCGGGCACCAGCTGCGCGCTCGTGTTGGCGAGGGTCGAGCGGGCCTGGGCGTAATGAGCGCTCGCCAACTGAAGCGTCTGGTTTTGCGCGAGCGCCTGCTGTTCGAGGCCGTCGAGAATGGGCTCGCCAAACGCCAGCCACCAGGTCGGCGTGAGCGGTGCATGCGAAGGCTGAGCGACGCGCCAGTACCCGTCGGTATGCCATGCCGGCGGCGCTTCGGCCACGGGCCGCTTGTAGTCGGGTCCCACCGTACACGCCGAGAGCAGTGCCGCGCTTCCAAGCAAAAGACCAAGCCGTCTCACGATGTGGCTCCCTGCTTGCCCGATGGCTTCGCTATCACCACGTGATCGCCGTCGGCTACCGAGTCGCTCGGGTTGATGATGACCTGGTCGGTCGGTTCGATGCCGCTCTCGATCTCGAGCGTCTGGCCGAGATCCTGCGCGATCAGGACCTTGTGCAGCTTCACGACGCCGTTGGCGTCGACGACAGCAAGCCGAGGCCCTTCTGCGCGAAACAACAGCGCATTGCCCGGGACCAGCAAGCGTGCATGCGCGACGGCCTGCAGGGCGACCTGGACATAGGCGCCGGGTCGCAGCTTGCCATCGGGATTGGGTAGCGTCACCTCGATCTGCAGCGAGCGCGTCGGGACGTCGATCGCGCCGGCAATGTGCGTGATCGAACCGTGGAATTGCTGCTCAGGCAACTCGGCCTGTGTGACGACTACCTGCTGGCCGTCGGCTATGCCTTGCGCATAAGCCTGCGGCAGTTGCACGTAGACACGCAGCGGGTCGGACTGCGCGAGCGCGAACAGTGCGCGGCTCGTGCCGCTGCCCGCGTCGATCAGGTCCCCGACATCCACGTTACGTTGCGTCACCACGCCCGCGAACGGCGCGAGGATGCGCTTGAACGATTCGAGTTGGCGAAGGCGCCGCACGTTGGCGTCGGCGGCGTCGAGGTTGGCCATGCCCTGGTTGTAGGTGCTCTGGCGCTCATCGAGTTCCTGCTGCGATACCGCGTCGCGTTGACGCAACTGCTGCCAGCGATCCAGGGAGGACTTCGCAAGCACGAGGCTCGAGGCGGTCTGCTCGCGCTGCGCGATGGCTTGGGCAAGCTCCTGGTCGATCTCCGGCGTATCGAGGTCGGCGAGCAATTGTCCCTGCTTCACATGTGCACCGATATCGACATACCAGTGCAGCAAATAGCCCGTCGAGCGCGCATAGATCGGCGACTCGACAAAGCCGCGCAAGGTGCCGGGCAGCAGCGTGTCGCCCGCACCATCCGCCTGCTTCGGCAATTCCACGTTCACGTATTGCTTGGCGTTTTGCGTGGTCGCAGCCTGGACCGCGTGGTCGTTCAGCATGCGCGCGACCACGGTGCGAATCGCGCCGATCAAGAGCAACACGAGCACGATGACGATCGCGATCTGCGCGCGTCGCCATTCGCGGTGGCGCGGCGGTAGTGCGTGCCCTTGGTCGGATTCCCGTGCTGGGATCGCGAGGGATGCGTGGGTTTTCTCGGTCATGTCGGTAAGCTTTTAGTTGATCGGGGCGTCAGGCGGGCTTGCCGTGGTCGGGATGCGGGCCGCTGCCTTCTTCGTCATCCTCTTGATCGTCGCCGCGTTCCGCTTTGCGGCGTTCGAGACGGCTATGGATGCTGGCGAAAATGACGGGCACAAAAAACAGCGTGGAAATGGTGGCAAACAGCAGTCCGCCGATGACCGCGCGACCCAGCGGCGCGTTCTGCTCCGAGCCTTCGCCCAGTCCCAGCGCCATCGGAATCATGCCGATGATCATGGCGAACGCTGTCATCAGCACCGGACGGATCCGGCTCGCGCCCGCTTCGAGTGCGGCAGTCAGGGGCGGCGCGCCTGCCTGCAGGCGCTGACGGGCGAAGGCGACCATCAGGATACTGTTGGCGGTGGCCACCCCCATTGTCATGATGGCCCCGGTCAGCGCCGGTACGCTCAGGTGGGTGCCCGTCAGGAACAGCATCCACATGATGCCTGCGAGCGCCGCCGGCAACGCACTGACGATGATTAGCGGATCCACCCACGACTGGAAGTTCACCACGATCAGCAAGTACACCAGGACGATGGCCATGGCCACGCCGACGCCGAGACCGAAGAACGAGGAGCGCATGGTCTGGACCTGCCCGCGCACCGTGATCACGCTGCCCTTGGGCAGTGCCTGGCGGGCTTGATCGACCAGTTTGTCGACCTGCGCCGCGATACTGCCCAGGTCACGTCCTTCAGCGCTCACATACAGGTCGATCACCGGCCTGATGTTGTAGTGCGTGACTTGAGCAAACTCGTTTTTCGGCGAGACCCGCACCAGGTTGCCCAGCAACTGCGTCGGGCCGTTCGCGCTACCCGAGACTGGCGTGCGGAGCAGTTCGTCGATGGACGAGATTTGATATTGCGGCGTCTGGATCGCGAGGTTGTACTCCACGCCGTTCTTCTCGTTGAACCAGAAAGCGGGCGCGGTCTGCGTACTGCCCGACAGGGAAATGAGCACGTTCTGCGCCACATTGTTTGCGCTCAGGTTCAACTGCTGCAGGCGCGTGCGGTCCATCTGCAGGTTGATCGTCGGCTCATCGAGCTTCTGCTGGATATGCGTGTCGACCGTACCCGGAATCAAGCGGACCTGTTTCAACAGCTTGGCGGCGACCTGGAAATTGGCGCGCTGGTCGGCGCCGGCAATTTGCACGTCGATAGCCGCCGGCAAGCCGAAGTTCAGGATCTGCGTGACGATATCGGCGGGCTGGAAAAAGAATTCCACGCCCGGAAAACGCTGCGGCAGGATCGCGCGCAAACGGTCGATGTAACCCTGCGTCGGCTTGTGGTCTTCCTTGAGCGCGATCTGGATTTCGCCGTCCAGCGTGCCAATGGTGCCTGCGTTGCTATAGGACAGGTTGATACCGCTATAGGGCAGCCCGAGGTTGTCGAGGATCGTCTCCAGTTCCGACGCGGGAACGACTTGCCGGATCACCTTCTCGACGTCGTCGGCCAGTCGCGCGGTTTCCTCGATGCGCGTGCCGGTCGGCGCGCGCATATGCAGGCGTATGTCGCCCGCGTCGACGGTCGGAAAGAAGTCCTCGCCGAGCACGAATACGAGGCCAACCGAGAGCACGCAAAAGGCGAGAAATCCCGCCCCGAACACGCGGCGGCGCACGAGCAGGGTGCTCAGGATCACGATGTAGGCGGCGCGCATGCGCTCGAAGCCGGCATCGAAGCGATGGTAGAGCTGCATGAACACGTTAGGCTTCACGCCCTTCTTGGGCTTGTGCGCGTGTCCCATCAGCAGCATCGCCATGGTCGGCACGAGCGTACGCGAAAGGATGTAGGAGGCGAGCATGGCGAACACGACGGCTTCCGCGAGTGGCACGAACAGATAGCGCGCCACGCCGGTCAGGAAGAACATCGGCACGAACACAATACAGATGCACAACGTCGAGACAAGAGCAGGGATTGCAATTTCGCCCGCCCCTTCCAGGATCGCGTCGTGTAGTTTCGTGCCCATGTGCAAGTGCCGCTCGATGTTCTCGATCGTCACCGTCGCATCGTCAACGAGAATACCGACCGCGAGCGCGAGCCCGCCGAGCGTCATGATGTTGATGGTCTGGCCGAGCGCATGCAGCGCGATCAGCGACGAAAGAATGGACAGCGGAATCGAGATCGCGATGATGCAAGTGCTGCGCCAGTTGCCGAGGAACAGCAGGATCATCGCGGCGGTCAGTGCGGCGGCGATTGCGGCCTCGCGAATCACGCCCTGCACGGCCGCCGTGACGAACACGGATTGGTCGAAGAGCGCCGTGATCTTCAGTTCGGGGGGTAGTGCCGCGCGCGCGGCTGGTAGCAGGTCACGAAGCGTATGGACAATGGAAAGGGTCGATGCCGAGCCGTTCTTAAGCACCGAAATCAGCACGCCGCGCTGGCCGTTCTGGCGCACGACGTTGGTCTGGGGCGAGAAGCCGTCGCGTACATGAGCGACCTCGCGCAGGTAGGTGGTCGCGCCGTTGAGCGTGCGCACGGGAATGTCGTTGAGCCCCGCGATGGTCGCGGGCGACCCGTTCATGTCGACCGTATATTCCTTCGCGCCGATCTTGGCCGTGCCGGTCGGAAGGATCAGGTTCTGCGCGTTCACCGCACTCACGACGTCGCTTGGCGTGAGGCCCTTCGCAAGCAGCGCGCGTGTGTCGAGGTCAACCGAGATCACTCGCGACTTGCCGCCGTAAGGGTAGGGCACGGCGGCGCCGGGAATCGTCACGAGCTGGGGGCGCAGGAAGTTGAGCGCTGTGTCGTTGAGGCTTTGCTCGGACATGACCGGGCTCGACAGACCCAACTGGATCACCGGGATACTCGACGCCGAGTAGCTGATCACAAGCGGTGGCGTGGCGCCCGGCGGCATTTGCTTCAACTGCGCTTGCTCGACCGCGACAGTCTGGGCGATGGCCGTCTGAATGCTTGCGGTCGGCTGAAGGAACAGCTTGATGACCGCGATGCCCGGCAGCGACTGCGACTCGATATGCTCGATGTCGTTGACCGTGGTCGTCAGGCTGCGTTCATTGACGGACGTAATGCGGTTTGCTACGTCCTGCGCTGACAGGCCGGTGTAATTCCAGATAATGCTGACCACAGGGATGTTGATGTCAGGAAGGACATCGACAGGCATTGTTAGAATAACGAAAGGCGTTGCCAGCAGGATCATGAGGGCCATCACGATAAACGTATATGGCCGCTTTAGCGCAACGTTGACTATCCACATTGAGGTGCGCTCGGAAAGGACTGGAAGGAAAGATGAGTTCGGCAGGCCGCTAACGTCAAGTGTAAAACGTACAGCGACGCCGGACCGAAATCGGTGACAAGCGACATGGTAGAGCGTAGGCACCAACGTCAACGTGGCACGAAACTGGCAGAAAAGTCAGGGAACGCACGGTTTGGGCGCGCTGGGGGATTTGGGGTGCTGCTGGCGGCGAGTGTGGGGCTAGGGTGGAGTCCTTCTGCTAGCGTGGTCGTTCTGCATAGGTAGTATTTTCTTGCTTATTTCTGTTAGCCCCTATCCGGGGCGGGACTTCATTTCTTTGCAAACGCGCAAAGAAACGAAGCAAAGAAACGCGTTTTAAACCGCCAATTTTTAAGTGTCGTCGTCAGTCATTTCAGGTTTTTGGCACGAACGTAGCGCGGCTCCCACCCATCAACGCGCAATCGAACACCCTCCGCTCACGCAAACGGCGCGCACTCGCTTCGCCTCGAAAGCCCCAATCCCATTGCCGCGAACGGCAATCGCCGCTGTTCGCGTTGTTCGGCCGGAGGTTGCACCGACCTCCACGCCGCCGCCCCCCGTATCGCCCTAAGCTCGGCCCTCCCCGATTCGTACATCGGCCTCCGGCCCACTCACCCGCACCGGCGGCACGAACCACGCAAGACACAACCCGACAAGGGCCGCCAAGGTCGCCACGGCAAGGCCCACATGGATCGACTCCACCAGTGCGCCGCGCGCCGCGCTCATCATTGCATCGCCAGCATGACCGGCATTGACCAGACGATTGATCAATGCAGCCTGCTCCGCACGGTCAACCAGCAACTCAGGACTCGCGAACGACTTGAACCACTCCGTCGCCTGGTAGGAATCCAGCGATCGATGCACACCTCGCGCGTACAGATGACCCAGCAACGCACCAGTCATCACGGTGCCAAGCATCCCGCCGAACGTTCTAAGCGATTGCAACAACGCAGTGGCAGCGCCAAGATGGTCGCGCGCAACAATCTGCTGCGAACAAATCGTAAGGCTCGTTCCCACCAAACCCAAGCCGAGCCCGCTGACGCCCATGCACGCCATCCAGACAATATGAGGTTCGGTGCCCTTCAACGCGACCACGCTGAGACACGCGATTGCCGACAGCGCGAAGCCGATGTACATGATCGCGTTTGCTCGCCGCAGCCGCGTGACTATACGATTGTTGAGGACACTGCCAACAGTCGTGCCCAGCAGGAGCGGGGTGATCAGCATGCCCGAGGCGTGCGGAGACATCGCATAGCCGCCCTGGAACAGGAGCGGCACGTAGAAGACCAGCGAAAACAACGCGAAGCCGCCTAGCACCGACATCGCGAAGAGCGCGGCCAACTTGCGATCCAACAGCATGTCGACCGGTACGATCGGGTAGCCCATCCGCTTTTCCCAGAACCACAACGTCAGTGCGCACACGGCCGTGATGGAACCGAGCGTGATGGTCATCGTGCTCATGCCCTCCTTAGGCAACAACTCGATCATCAACTGCAGCGCCCCGAAGGTCACCGCGACTACGAACGCGCCGAGCCAGTCAAGGCGTAACGGGCCGGCCAGCCGCAAGTGACGCAGGTGCGGCAGGAAGCGGTGGACAAACAGCAGCGAGACGAGGCCGATCGGAACGTTGACGAAGAAAACAAGCCGCCATCCGCCGTACTGGGTCAGCGCACCGCCGAGCGTCGGTCCAACAATGTTGGCAAGGCCGAACGCCGAAGTGACGAACACCAGCCAGCGCAAACGCAGCTTTGGGTCGGGGAACAGGTCGGCCACAGTCGCGAACACCGTACCGATCAAAATGCCTCCGCCAATGCCCTGCAGGCCGCGCGCAATCACGAGGAACAGCATGTTGGTGGCCATGCCGCACAACACTGAGGCTACGGTGAAGACGACGATTGCCGCGAGAAGGAAAGGCTTGCGCCCGAAGAGGTCGCCAAGACGGCCGAAGATGGGGATCGTGATCACGGACATCAGCATGTACGACGTGGCGACCCACGCGTATAAATCGAAGCCCTTGAGATCGGCCACGATCCGCGGCAGCGCGGTACTGACGATGGTCTGGTCGAGGGCGACCAGCATTGCGACGAATGCCACGCCTAGCATGGCCATCAGCGATCCGCGAAACGGCAGCAATTGCCTGCTTTGGTCATACGCAGCGATGCCGGGAGTCATGGCGTGCCCCGCAAGTGTCGGCGGCACGCCGATCGGTATCGACCGACGTGTCCACGTGCGACGTGCCGCAGGAACTGTTGGCCGCATGTGAGCATGCGAGCCGCCAGCACGGCGCTATCGGACGCTACGACTGTTGCACTCCCCGTCCAAAGTGGCAAGCCAATTTAGCGCAAATGGCTGACCGTCGAGGCTTCGATGGGTGAATCACCGGTGCGCGGAAGGTTCTGCTAGCGGTGCCCTCCCATGCTGCCGCCTCCGTGCATGCCTCCCGTCACGAATGGTCCATTGTGCATGCCTCCATTGTGCATGCCTCCATGGGGAAATTGTCCGCCGTGAAAGGCCGCGCCCATGGGTCTCCCGAAGTGGTTGTGATCCATCTGATGGAAATGGTCAAAGTGATGGAAGTGGTGAAAGCGATCGACAAAGAAGAAGCCTGCACCCACGCCGATAAAAAGCGGTGGTCCCCAATACCAGGGGTCGGCATACGGGTAGGCCGCGACCGGGTACCACAGCACGTTACCGTCGGGGCCTTGCACGATCTGCCAGGTCCCGTCCGGTTGCAGGCACGCGCGTCCGACGATCTGCTGCATCGTGCCGTCGATTTCCGCCTGCCCGGCGACCGCGCGGCAATTGCCGCTGTCGTCCGGCGGGGATAGATCGTCATAGGTTTGTGCGAGTGCGGGTGCGCAAAGGCCGAGACAGACGAGCAAGGTCCCGTAGCGAAGTAGTTTGTCCATGATGGGGTCCTGCATGAATCCCCGACGTTTCGACGCGCGGTCTTGACCGCGCTCATCCAGCACATCGGTTTGCTTGACGCAAGTTCACGCCGCGGTGGTAACGGCTTGCCGGTAGGGACGTGCTTGCCTCATGAGTAAACGATAGAACATGCGGGCTTATTCCGCGGCTGTGTTCGATTCAAGTTGATGTGCGTTGCAGCGTTTATATACTCTAAGTATCAATGCTTCGGCGGGGCCGTTATGAAACTCAGCCACTGGAACCACTGGAAAGAGTACGCCGATCCGGAGCGACGCACGCGAGTATGGAGTGATCTGCGAGTGGTGATTGCGACGATTGGGACCCTGGCGGCCGTACTCGGTATAGGTGTCTGTGTCGACGGGCTGGTCGAATTCAATACTAGGAAGGTCCTGGCCGGTGCTTGTGTCATCGTGGTTTCTACGATCACTTATATTGTGATATTGGCGGCGCCGGCGTAGGGGGTCGGGCGGTTCTGGCGGCGGCGAGTGTGGGGCTAGGGTGGAGTCCTTCTTCTCGCGTGGTCGTTCTGCATAAGTCGTATTTTCTTGCTTATTTCTGTTAGCCCCTATCCGGGGCGGGACTTCATTTCTTGGCAAACGCGCAAAGAAACGAAGCAAAGAAACGCGTTCAAACCGCCAATACCTAAGTGTCATCGTTGCGCATTCCAGGCTTTTGGCACGAACGTAGTACGGCCTCCACCCATCAACGCGCACTCGAAAACCCTCCCCAACCCCGAACGGCGCGCACACGCTGCGCCTCGAAAGCCCAATCCGTGGCCGCAAGCGGCAGCGCATGCTAGTGGGTCGGCAGTTAAAATCTCCGTCTCACTCGCCACTCCGCTCCCAAACCCCTGACGAATGGCCCCCCGAGGGGCCACAAGATCCTGCAGTCTATACAGGATCGAAACCGGGATGGGGTATCAATCAAAGGGCCGCACCAACCGAAACAAAGATTTTTCGATACCACTTGTATATACCGATTTTGTTCCATTAAACTGGCGACGACATCTTGTATAGACAAGTTTAAGGACGACACCATGCTCAAACTGACCCCCGGCGGTCTGACCCTGCCGCAACTCCGTCACATCGCGCGTGACGCCAATGTACAGATCGCCCTCGATCCGGCCAGTTTCGCCGCTATCGACGCCTGCGCTCAAGCGGTCGAGGACATCGCGGCCAAGGGCGAGCCCGCCTACGGCATCAATACCGGTTTCGGACGGCTCGCAAGCACGCACATTCCGCACGCGCAACTCGAACTCCTGCAACGAAACCTCGTCTTGTCACACGCCGTCGGTGTCGGTGAGCCAATGTCCGCGCCCGTCGTGCGCCTCCTGATCGCGCTGAAGCTCTCAAGCCTCGGCCGCGGTCATTCGGGCATCCGTCGCCGCGTGATGGAAGCGCTCGTCACGTTGTTCAACGCCAATATTCTCCCCGTGATTCCGGTAAAGGGATCGGTCGGCGCGTCCGGCGATCTGGCCCCGCTCGCGCACATGTCGGCAATGTTGCTGGGTATCGGCGACGTGTTCATTCGCGGTGAACGCGCGCCAGCGCTAGACGGCCTGCGCGTGGCCGGCCTGGAACCTCTCACGCTGCAAGCCAAGGAAGGTCTCGCGCTGCTCAACGGCACGCAAGCGTCCACGGCGCTCGCGCTATACAACATGTTCGCGATCGAAGACCTGTTCCGCACGGGACTCGTGTCCGGCGCGCTTTCGGTCGATGCCGCCGAAGGCTCCATCAAGCCATTCGATGCCCGCATTCACGCATTGCGCGGACATCGTGGACAAATGGAAGCGGCCGCCGCGTACCGCACGTTGCTCGAAGGCTCGGGCATCAACATTTCGCACGCCGGTTGCGACAAAGTGCAGGATCCCTACAGCCTGCGATGCCAGCCGCAAGTCATGGGCGCGTGCCTCGACCAGATGCGCCACGCCGCCGACGTGCTGCTGATCGAAGCGAACGCCGTCTCGGACAATCCGCTGATTTTCCCGGACACCGGCGAAGTATTGTCGGGCGGTAATTTTCATGCGGAACCCGTCGCTTTCGCCGCCGATAACCTCGCGCTCGCCGCCGCCGAAATCGGTGCGCTGGCGGAGCGCCGGATCGCATTGCTGATCGACGCTACCTTGTCAGGACTGCCACCGTTCCTGGTTCGCGATGGCGGCGTGAACTCGGGTTTCATGATCGCGCACGTGACGGCTGCGTCGCTCGCCTCCGAGAACAAAACGCTGGCGCATCCCGCTTCCGTCGATTCGCTGCCGACCTCGGCGAACCAGGAAGACCACGTATCGATGGCGACATTCGCCGCCCGCAAGCTGGGCGATATCGCCGAAAACACCGCCTATATTCTCGCGATCGAATTGCTGGCCGCAGCGCAAGGCGTCGATTTGCGGGCGCCGAATAAGACGAGCGCGCGCCTTGAACCGGTGATGAAATCCATCCGTAGCGAAGTTGAGCACTACGAACTCGATCATTACTTCGCGCCGGATATTGTCGCGGTCCACAAGCAGGTGACGGGTGGCAAGATCGCGGCGCTCTGTCCGTTCAAGTTCGCTTCGGAAGAAGCGCTGTAAAAGCAGATGTCAAAGTGAAAAACGGGCCGTGCTGTCGCGCAGGGCAACAACGCAGCACGGCCCGTTTTAGCTTTGTCGCTGCATGCTGTCGCCGCTAAACCGGCAGCCCAGCCGATACCGCGTGCCCGGATGCACGAAGCGCGCGAACGTGACCGCGGCACCGTGTGACCAGGTCCTTCGCACGAGCGTGAGACACGGTTGATCGAGGCCGATTTGCAGCAGCTTTGCGTCGACGCGAGTGGGCAGGTTTGCATCGACCACATGCTCGACTTCGTGTGCCGGCACCGTATTGAACAGGTACTCCGAGGGCCGCACCGCCGCGAAATCCTGTTCGAGAAAGTGCGGCGCCGCTTCCGGATTCACATAGCGATCTTCCAGTTGCACGGGCACGCCATTCTCGCGATGCACGCAAATCACATGAAAGACGGATGCGCCGGGCGCGAGCCCCAATGCCGCCGATACGTCGCTTGCCGCCGCCTCGCGCGCGCTGAGTTCTATCGAATAGCGGTACTCATGGCCGCGCGCACGGATTTCATCGCCGATATGCGCGATCATCAGCAAGGTTGATTGCGGCTTTTCTTTCGCGATAAACGTCCCGACCCCCGCGAAGCGCGCCAACACACCTTGCTCGGTCAACTCGCGCAACGCGCGGTTGATCGTCATTCGCGATACCCCCAATTCGCCGACCAGCGTCATCTCCGACGGAATGCGGTCCCCCGGCCGCCATTCGCCCGACACGATACGCGTGCGAATATGCTCTTTCACGCGCTCGTAGCGCGCGAGCGGCGCTACGTCGGGGGCGGGGGCTGCGGTTTCGTTGAAGTGGCTATGTGTGCTCATGTTTATTTTCCTGCTGATGGCTAAGGGCATGAACGCGTTCAAAGGGAGCAGGCTTTCGGCTCCTCGCGACGCGTCCGGAACGCATTCCGGTCGAGGTAGATCTGCAGGAACTGGCGAGAGACGCGGCTGCGCGGTATCGTCGAAAACCTGCTCAGGCGTGCCACGTGCGGCAATCTTGCCGTGATCGATGAAAAACACTGTATCGACAACCTGTGCTGCAAAACCCATTTCGTGCGGCACAACGACCACCGGCCATCGTCATGCCGTCGTCGACGAGGTTCTTCATGACTGTATATACAGTGTAATTGCGTTGCCAGGCGTGTCAAAACTGCGGCTTACCTTAGCTCTGACGGGCGCTTTGCCATGTCACGAGCACCGCTCGCTTGCGAAGCGCCATTTGGCGGTATATACAGAGCTCGCCGGCCGCTAAGCTTTGGCATCAGCGGGTAGGTTCAGAGGGTTGTTATTCGATCGCGACCTTCTACGATCCCACCTAGGGCGCGAATGTCGATCCGCGGGATCTCGGCCTTGGCGGCGTAGAGCCGCTTTACCAACCCGTCGCGGCTGGCGCCACCATGCTTGGGTGGATCAACGACTCAATGGGTTATCGGAAGAAACACGCGCAAGCGTGAGCTTGGTCTTAAGCTTGCGTTTGCGCGTAACAGGAACATTGATGAAACCAATCGTACAGGCACTTGTTGATGCGCTCGGCACCGGCTCGGTGAAAACGGGAGACGCGATCGAAGCGCGTTATCTAGGGGACTGGAGTGGCAAGGCGACGAGCAATCCGCTTGCCGTGGCGTTGCCACGTTCGACCGCTGAAGTCGCGACTGTCTTGCGTCTTTGCAACGAGGCGCGTCAGGGCGTCGTACCACAGGGCGGCTTGACTGGACTCGCGGGGGGCGCTATCCCTTCATCCGGCGATATCTGTCTTTCGCTGGAACGCATGGTGGGGATCGAGGAAATCGATCCTGCGTCCGCGACCATGACCGTGCTCGCAGGGACCACGTTACAGACGGTGCAGGAAGCCGCGCTTGCTGCGGGTTTTGAATTTGCGCTTGATCTCGGCGCGCGTGGTTCGTGCCAGATTGGCGGCAACCTCGCGACCAATGCCGGCGGTGTTCGCGTGGTCCAGTCGGGAACCGCGCGCGATCAGGTCCTCGGGCTGGAAGTTGTCACGGCTGATGGCAGCGTGCTTAGTTCGATGAGCAAGATGGTGAAGAACAACACGGGCTACGATTTGCGGCACTTGTTTATTGGTTCGGAGGGGACGCTCGGGATCATTACGCGCGCAGTGTTGCGACTCAAGCCGTGCCGTGCTGCTCGCAGTACAGCTCTTTGTGCCGTTAAGGATTACGACAGCGCGGTTGGTTTGCTGCGTGCGTTGCAGGCGCATTTCGGCGATGAGGTTGGCGCATTCGAAATCATGTGGCCGGACTTCTTCGACTTTGGCGTATCGTTTTCGCGCACGAAGCAATCGCCGTTCGGCGCGGCCTATCCGCTCTACGCGCTGATCGAGCAAGCAGGTTTCTCCGATGATGGCGGCGAGCGCTTTGCCGCTGCGCTCAACACGCAGCTTGAGGCGGGCGTACTGCTGGATGCGGTCGTCGCGCAGTCGCAAGCGGAGACGCAGGCATTGTGGGCGATCCGTGAAGCGACTGCGGAATTGCCGGTCAAGCTCGATCCGATCAACTTCGACGTGAGCTTGCCGATTGGCGAGATCGGTCGTTTCGTGGATGCATGCCGGGAGGTTTTTGCGCGCCGGTGGCCCGGGCATTACGCGGTGTATTTCGGTCATATCGGCGATTCAAACCTGCATGTCACCGTCGACGGCCGGTCGATCCCGGGGGTGTCGGCGGAAGAGGTGGATCACGTGCTGTACAGCCTTGTGCGCAACTATCGCGGGTCGATATCGGCGGAGCATGGAATCGGCGTGTTGAAGCGTCCGTTCCTTGGCTATTCGCGTAGTCCGAGCGAGCTTGCCGTCATGCGTGCGATCAAGGATGCACTTGATCCGCGGCATATTCTGAATCCCGGTAAGGTGCTGCCGCCGGTTTGATGTTGGGGTGTGCTCCACGGGCGAAGCGACCAGTGTTGCTGATAGCGGCACGGTGAGTGGGGCCATGGAGGCGAAGCGTGTGCGTGCCGTATGAGTTAGGGATGGGTGTTCAACTGAGGGTTGATGGGTGGGGGCGGTGCTACGTTCGGGCCAACAGCCTGAAATGCGCAACGACGACACTTAAAAATTGGCG
>NZ_JBAUSA010000969.1:0-10260 GCF_049581465.1 Caballeronia sp.
GTCAGGGAGAGATCGCTAACGACGTCGGTGCCTGAGAGCGCATGACCCGGAAAGATCGCGTCGAGTTGCGCCTCGATAATGCGCCGCGCCCGCTTGCGCCAGCCGATGCCCTTTAGCTGGGGATGCATCGGGCGCATGTTCTCTTCGATCGTGAGATTCGGGCAGAGAGACAGTTCCTGAAACACGCAACGCACGCCGAGACCGCGCGCGACGTCGGCGCTGTACCCGCGCTCGTGCCGGATTTCGTCGTGCTCGATGTAACCGGCATTCGAGCGCCGGGCGCCGGAGAGGACCGACATCAGGGTCGACTTCCCGGCGCCGTTGTGCCCCGCGATCGCGACACACTCCCCGCGCATGAACTGAAAGTTCGCATTCTTCAACGCTCGCACAAGGCCAAACGACACGTCTATGTTGCGCACGGCGATCAACGGTTCGGCAAGTTGTCCGACGTGCGGTTCTTCGAGTGACATGCTGTCTCTATGATTCATGGCGGATACCGAACCGGGAATGGGGATTCGACTAACAAACGGGCCCAACCGCAAGCGAAACCCGTTAGGCTTGCTTACGGCTTCGGCTGCGACTCGATGAGCTTGACCACCTGATCACGGGTAAATACGTTGCTCGCGACGGTTCCAGGCGCCGTGGAAGCCAGCACCTTGTCGACCGACGCCGAGGTCACGGTGAGTGTCGGAAGTGACATGTCATGCGGCAACGGATTGCCCGCAAGCAGTTGTTGCGCGACCCAGAATGCAAAGGTCGACGAGCCGGGGTCGGCCGCGATCGACATCGTCTGATAGCTGTCCACGCCCTGTGTCTTCCACCAGGCGAGTTCTTCCTGCCGGTTACCGAGGATGATCGTCGGCATCTTGCGGCCTGCCGCCTGGAATGCGCGCGCGACTCCGTAGCCATCGCCTCCCTGCGTCACGACCGCGTCGATCTGCGGCAACGATGGCAATACACCCGACACTTCCTTCTGCGCGACAGTCTGCGTCCACGCACCATAAACTGAACCGACAATCTTCATAGCGGGATACTTCTTCACCTCATCGACGATGCCGCGATGAATCTCGTCGTCAACCGAGACGCCCGCCAGCCCACGAACTTCCAGGATGTTGCCTTTCCCGCCGAGCTTCTTTGCGAGAAAGTCCACCTGCACCGCACCCATCTGATGAAAGTCCGCGGCGATCCGATAAGCACAGGGCTCGGTGACGATTCCGTCGAACGAAACCACGACCACGCCTGCTGCGCACGCCTGCTTGACCGCGCCATTGAGCGCGGTAGGTGAAGCCGCGTTGATCACGATCGCCTTGTATCCCTGCAACACCAGGTTCTGGATCTGCTGCGCCTGTTCTGTCGCCTGATTTTCCGCTGTGGTGAACGCCGGCGCATCGGCGATCGTGCCGACTTTCTTCGCATCGGTGGCCACCTGCGCCCAGCTCTTCAACTGCTGCTGACGAAAGGTGTTGCCAGCGTAGCTATTGGATAGCGCGATCTTATCTTGCGAGGTGTCGCCCGTTGCCACTTTGGCCGAGACGCCGGTGGCAATGAACGCCGTGCCAATCGCGGTTGCGACGATGACTTTCTTGATCGACATGCTTGTCTCCTGGGAGTAGTGAACCGCCGCTGTGAGCCAGTCGCGAGTCTCAAGACGCTTGCTGGCGAATCAGGCAGTAGTGAATACTAGGCTTGAACTCTACTACCATACAAGTAGGGTTTAACCGAAGATGTACTTCTTTCCGTCCGCCTCCTATGCTCATTGCATGACTACTCGAACGCTTGTTTTCGTCGGATGTTTGAACCGCGCCGTGCCCCATTTCGCAGCGGCCAACGGGCGGGGAATCGTCACGTACAGCTTCGATGAAGCGACTGGCAAGCTTAAGTTCCTGGCTGAAACCACGGACGTCGCCAATCCGACGTTTCTCGCCGTGGTTGAGCGCCGCGGCCTGCTTTATGCAACCAGCGAGCTGTTCGGCGAGCCCGAGGGGCTTGTCAGCGCGTACCGCATCGATCGGGGTTCCGGGGCACTTGTGTTGATTAACCGGCAACCTACGCGCGGAAGTCTCGCCGCGCACTGCAATGTCGACCGGCAGGCGACCACGGTGCTCGTTGCGAACTACGGTCATGAGACGCCAGAGGAAACGCCGCGACGGCAGGTCGCGAGTTTTTCATTGCTGGATGACGGGGGCTTGAGCCCTGCATCCAGCGAGTTTGTTCATACCGGAAGTGGGCCGAAAGTGGATCGCCAGGGCGTGCCGCATGCTCACTGCGTAGTGCCCAGCCTCGATAACCGCTTTGCCATCGTTACGGATCTCGGCACTGACGAACTTCTCGCCTATCGGATCAATGCCGATCAGGGTCGGTTGGAACCGTCCGGGGTGCCCGCTATGCGCATGAAAGCGGGCTCGGGCCCACGCCACTTTGTATTCCACCCGGACGGCGTTATCGCGTATGTCGTCAACGAACTCGATTCGACCCTTTGCCGTCTCGCGTATTCGCCGACGAGCGGCGAGTTGCGCCTGCTCGACACGATCGATGCGCTCCCAGGAAAGCCCGGCGCGGGTCAGCCGGCGGATCTGCATATCGCGGCGGACGGGCGCTTCCTCTACGCGTCGGTGCGGGGCGAGGACGCCATCGGCATCTACAGGTTGGAACACCCGACAGGCAAGATTGTGTCAGCGTCGGTTCACCCCGCTGGGGGCAAGACGCCGCGCAACTTTGCGCTATCGCCGTCGGGGCAGTTCATGCTCGTCGCGCTACAGGACAGCGACCGGCTGGTCGTCTACCTCATCGATCCCTCGACCGGTGAGCCTGCCGAACAGGTCGATAGTGTTGCAATCGGCACGCCGATGTGTGTGAAGGCCGTGCGCTTTGCGCCGGCCTGAGAAACACCTTGAGAGCTGCGTCAGTCCTCAGCCTCCCACTGTTTCGATGGCTTGCCGCGCACCACCCTGCAACAGCTTCACGGCATCCAGCAGCGGGCGGCGGAAATCCTCGCGGCGCGCGAGTACGGGCGGAAATACTTCCTTGACGGCGAGCATCGTATCGATCAGCAGTTCGGGTTCCGTAGGAACACTGGCAGTAAGGCGGGCGGCAAGCGGATCGCTGATCTCGTAGCGTGTGCCGTCGTCGGCGTGGCCACGCAGGAACACGAACCATGCGGCGACGGCGAGCGCGAGCCGGTCGATCGACTGGCCCGCGTTCAAGCGCGCTTCGATCGTCCCTAGCAGGCGCGGCGGAATCTTCTGACTGCCGTCCATCGCGATCTGCGCCGTGCGGTGCTTGAGCGCCGAGTTGGCGTAGCGCGCCAACAGCGCGTCACGGTATGCGAGCAGGTCGAACGAGGCCGGTACGTCGAGCGTCGGCGCGATCTCGTGCGTCATCGTCGCGTGGATCAAGGCCTTCAGTTGAGGGTGCGCGATGGCCTCGTCGATCGTCTCGAAGCCCGCGAGCATCGAGAGATAGGCAAGCGTCGAATGCGTGGCGTTCAGCATGCGCAGCTTGGCGAGTTCGAACGGCATCACGTCGTCGACGAGTTGCGCGCCGACTCGCTCCCAGGCGGGACGTCCCATCGGAAAGTGGTCTTCGATCACCCATTGGCGGAACGGCTCGCAAGGAACCGGCGCAGCGTCGTCCATGCCGAGGGCAGCGCGGGCAGCGTCGCGGTCGGCATCGGTGGTGGCGGGCACGATGCGATCCACCATTGTCGAGGGAAACGCGACTTGGGTTTCGATCCACGTGGCGAGGTCGTCGCTTAGCGCACGCGCGAACGAGCAGACGACCTTTTTCAGCGCCGCGCCGTTGTGCGAGAGGTTGTCGCACGAGAGCACAGTGAACGGGGGTGCCCCGGCGTCGCGGCGCCGCCTAAGCGCGGCAGTCAGGATGCCGGGAACGGTCGACGGCTCGTCTGGATGCGCCAAATCATTCTCAATGCCCGGGTGGTGCAGTTCCACGTCGCCGGTTTGCGGGTCGCGGCAGTAGCCCTTCTCGGTGACCGTCAACGAGACGATGCGCACGTTGATATCGGCCAGAAGCTCGAAGAGCCGTGTCCGGTCGTGCGGCATCGCAATCACTTCCTTCAGCGCGCGAATCGCCGTGACACGCACGCCTTCGGGTCCGCGCTCGACCACGCTGTAAAGCCCGTCCTGCGCCATGAGCGCATCGCGCTTGCTGACGTCGCCTTGCAGCGTCACCCCGCAAATACCCCACTCCCCTCCCGCCGCGAGCATCGCTTCTTCGGTATAGACCGCCTCATGCGCCCGATGAAAGTTGCCGATCCCGAGATGGACGATACCAATAGCCGGATCGCGCCACGTCGGCGAAAGCACGTGGTTGGTCAACGAAGTAAGAGCAGCGCGGCAAAGGGTCGATTTGGCGTTCATCTTGACATCCGGAAGCGGGAAAACCCGTGGTTGACGATTGGATATACTTGTATGGTAGCATCGATTCCAACGAATGCTACTCAAGGAAATCCCCATGAAAATCGTCCGCGCCGATGTGATCGTCACGTGTCCGGGCCGCAATTTCGTCACGCTGAAGGTGGTGACGGACGAAGGTGTCTATGGCATCGGCGATGCCACGCTCAATGGTCGTGAACTGGCGGTGGCGTCCTATCTGAAGGATCACGTGTGTCCGCTGCTGGTCGGGCGCGATCCGGGCCGTATCGAAGATATCTGGCAGTTTCTCTACAAGGGCGCCTATTGGCGGCGCGGTCCCGTGACGATGACGGCAATCGCCGCCGTCGATGTGGCGCTCTGGGACATTCTCGGCAAGGTGGCTAACCTGCCGCTGTACCGGCTGCTGGGTGGCGCCTCCCGGGAAGGCGTGATGGTCTATGGACACGCGACGGGCCGCGACATTCCCGAAGCGCTGGAGCGTTACGGCGAGCATATCGAAGCGGGCTACAAGGCGATCCGCATCCAGTGCGGCGTGCCGAACATGCGCTCGGTGTACGGGGTGTCGAAGGGCAACGGCATGTACGAGCCGGCGACCAAGGGGGGCGTGGAAGAGCAAGGCTGGTCGACGGAAAAATACCTCGACTTCGTGCCGAAGCTCTTCGAAGCCGTGCGCGAGAAGTTTGGCTTCGACTCACATCTGCTGCACGACGTGCATCATCGGCTCACGCCTATCGAAGCCGCGCGGCTTGGCAAATCGGTCGAGCCCTACCGGCTCTTCTGGATGGAAGACCCGACTCCCGCCGAGAACCAGGCCGGCTTCCGGCTGATCCGCGAACACACGGTAACGCCGATCGCGGTGGGCGAGGTCTTCAACAGTATCTGGGATTGCAAGCAGCTGATCGAAGAGCAATTGATCGACTATATCCGCGCGACGCTCACGCACGCGGGCGGCATCACGCACTTGAAGCGCATCGCCGACTTCGCTTCGCTCTATCAGGTACGTACGGGCTGTCATGGCCCGTCGGATCTGTCGCCGGTCTGCATGGGCGCGGCGCTGCATTTCGACCTGTGGGTGCCGAACTTCGGCGTGCAGGAATACATGGGCTTTCCAAAGGAAGCGCTCGACGTGTTTCCGCATGCGTGGACTTTCGATCGCGGCATGATGCATCCGGGCGAAACGCCGGGACATGGCGTCGATATCGATGAAGAACTCGCAGCGAAGTATCCGTACGATCCCGCGTATCTGCCCGTCGCGCGTCTTGAAGACGGCACGCTCTGGAACTGGTGATTTCACGCGGTCCCGTCAGGGCCGCACTGCTAACGATACAAAGGAGCAGCACGATGTTTGCAGCCGTTCTTCACGAACCCAAAAAACTTCTCATCGATGAACTCGATGCCCCTCAACCGCAGCCCGGCCAGGTGCAGATTCGCGTGCGCGCGGGCGGCATCTGCGGATCTGACCTGTCGTATTACTTCAAGGGCAAGAGCGGTGACTTCGCTGTGCGCGAGCCGTTCGTGCTCGGCCATGAAGTCGCTGGTGAAGTCTCCGCGCTGGGAGAGGGGGTAAGTGGTGTGAGCGGTTTGCGCGTCGGACAGCGCATCGCCGTCAATCCGGGGCTCAACTGTGGCACATGTCCCTATTGCGTGAAGGGCATGCCGAATCATTGCCTGAACATGCGCTTCATGGGCAGTGCCTCAACGTTTCCGCATATGCAAGGGATGTTCCGCCAGTTCATTGTGGTGGAGGCGCGCCAGTGTGTGCCGGTGCCCGAGGGTCTCGACTTCGCGATGGCTTCGATGGCCGAGCCGCTCGCCGTCGCGCTGCATGCGCTGCGTCAGGCTGGGTCGCTGGTCGGCGCGAAGGTACTGCTCGTCGGGTGCGGGCCGATAGGATGCATCCTGCTGGCGGTCGCGCGGCGAGCGGGTGCGCACCGCATCGTTGCCGTCGATCTCGCCGACAAGGCGTTGCAGATGGCGACGACGCTCGGCGCCGACGAAACGGTACTTGCCAACGACCAGGCGCGCATCGACCAATGGTCGCAGCAACGCGGCACGTTCGATGTGGTGCTCGAAGCGTCGGGCAGTCCCGCTGGACTCGATACGGCATTGCGCGCAGCGCGTGCAGGCGGCACGGTGATCCAGGTCGGCAATCTGCCCGCCGGGCAGTCGCCGGTGGCGGCGAACCTTGTGATGGCCAAGGAGCTTCGCTACCAGGGCTCGTTCCGTTTTACCGATGAATACGCGGTCGCCGCCGAAGAACTCGGCGCGCACAAGATCGACCTGCGCCCGTTGATGACGCACGCGTTTCCGCTTGAAGAGGCGAACCGCGCGTTCGAAGTGGCGCACGACCGCACTCAGTCAATGAAGGTCCATCTGCACTTCGACTAACCAGAGACTCGAACCGCCCGGCAAAAAAAGAGGCGGCACAGCAAGCATCTTGCATGGGATCGGAGTAAGCGCTTTGCACGGGGCCGGAGTAACGAGCTTTGCATGGGACCCGAGTAACGAGCTTTGCGCGAACTCTGGTCGACACAGGAGACGTATCATGATCAAGAGCCAGCGATGGTTCGTCGTCGGTCTGCTGTTTCTGGCGGGCGTGATTAATTATCTCGACCGCGCGGCGCTTTCGATTGCCGCGCCGCTGATCCAGAAGGACCTGAACTTCTCGCATGCGCAATTGGGCATCGTGTTCAGCAGCTTCTTTCTCGGCTATGCGCTGTTCAATTTCATCGGCGGCGTCGCCTCCGACAAGTTCGGCGCAAAGAAGGTTTTCGGCACCGCGATGGGCATCTGGTCGATTTTCTGCGGCGCGACAGCGCTCGCGAGCGGCCTTGCCTCGCTGATCGTGCTGCGTGTACTGTTCGGCATGGGCGAAGGCCCGTTCAGTTCATCCAACAGCAAGATGGTGAACAACTGGTTCCCAAGGCGCGAGGTGGCGAGTGCGATCGGCGTCATCAGTTCGGGGACGCCGCTGGGTGGCGCAGTCGCGGGGCCGGTCGTTGGTTACATGGCGATCCGGTTCGGCTGGCGCTGGGCGTTTGTCGCGATCATGCTGTTGGGGCTCGCATGGCTCGTGCTGTGGTCGTTCAGTACAACCGAACACCCGCAGCAGAATAGCCGCGTGAAGGCAGCAGAACTCGACCTCATTGTCGCGGGTCAGCAGCACGCTTCGTCGATGGAAAATACGCCGGCAGGTAAGAAAGCGGGCTTGAGCTTCTATCTCAAGCAGCCGATCATCCTCGCCACCGCGTTCGCGTTTTTCGCATACAACTACGTGCTGTTCTTCTTCCTCTCGTGGTTTCCGACGTACTTGACCGAAGCACATCACATGTCGCTGCATGACATGAGCATTGCAACAGTCATTCCGTGGCTGCTCGGCAGTATCGGGCTCGCGGCGGGCGGCTTCATTACCGATTTCATCCTGCGCCTGACCGGCAAGCCTCTCCTGTCGCGAAGAATCGTGCTCTCCGTGTGCCTCGGCATCGCGGCGGTATGCGTGGCGTTTGCCGGACATGTGCAGAGCATGGAGGGTGCGGTCGCGCTGATGTCCGTGTCGATCTTCTTCCTGTACGTCACGGGTTCCGTCTACTGGGCCGTGATCCAGGACACCGTGCGGCGCGAGAATGTCGGCGGCGTGGGCGGCTTCGTGCACCTGCTCGCCAATCTCGCAGGCGTGATCGGGCCAGCGGTGACAGGGTTTATCGTGCAGGCGACGCACGGCGCCTATGGCAGCGCGTTCGTCCTGACTGGAGCGGTAGCGGTGCTTGGGGCTTTATGCGCGCTGCTCTGGATTCGCGAGCCAAAAGCACAAAAAGATCCGGCGCAACATAAACTAGTATGGTAGCGTTGAGGGATCAGTTTACCGGCACATTTACGTATGAAAAATGCCAACTTGTCCGCCAGTCTGGGTGCAAACGGTGGGGCGGCTTCACCGGCAACCCCACGGACCCTGGCTCGACCGCGCGCCGCATCCGGTGACTTGCCAAAAGCGTCGCTTCTCGGCGTGCTAACAGGCGTGTCTGTGGAATCGCATGAGCCAATTGGCAAGCAGATTTTCCGCTCGTTACGCCAAGCGATATTTACCGGCTTGCTTGCACCCGGTACACCACTGTCGGAAAAGGAGGTGTCGGAAATGTTTCACGTTTCTCGACAACCGGTCCGCGAGGCGTTTATCAAGCTGGTCGAGGTTGGCGTGCTTCAAGTGCTGCCGCAACGCGGCACCTTCGTTAAGCGGATTTCACCGCGCAAGGTGCGTGAGGGGCGCTTCATTCGCGAGGCGATCGAAGCGGCTGTCGTGCGTAAAGCTGCTGTTGCGATCACCGATACCCAGCTAGTGGAACTGGCGGCGAATCTGCGTGAGCAGAAGGCCGCGTCAAAGGCCAACGACACTGCCGCGTTCCTCGCGTGCGACGAGCAGTTCCATTTCCTGATTGCGCAGTCGATCGATTGTGTAGCGGCGTGGGACACTATTCAGGACATCAAGGCACAGATGGACCGGGTGCGCTACTTGAGCCTGAACGAGGTTTCTCCGCTCGACTTGCTGATCAAGCAGCACGCTCACATTGTGAGTGCGTTGAAAGCGCACGATCCCGAAGCGGCCGAACAGGCGATGCGGGCCCACCTCCGCGAAATTCTGGTGTCCCTTGGGCCTGTCGCCGAGCTAAATCCCGACTGGTTCGAGCCGGATGAGCCGGAACTCGTCGCGTTGATGACCTGAAGGGTTGTCTTGACGTGCGGCCCCAGGACAAAACGGACCGCGCGGCGCGAGCGCATCAATACGTTTCCAGATGCAGGCGGCCTTCGCGCTTAAGGACTAGCCACAACGCGTCCCAGTCCATGCCGTGCTGGCTTGCTACGTCCTGCAATGCGGCCAGCACGCCATCTTCCATCCCCTTCAGGCCGCACACGTAAATGTGCGTGTTGCCATCCTGCAGCAACCGCGCGACATCTTCTGCCCGTTCCCGCATGGCGTCCTGCACGTAGCGCCTGGGCTGCCCCGCCGCTCGTGAAAGCGCGAGCGTGGTATCGATAAAATCCTTTGGCAGGTTCACGAGCGGCCCGAAGTACGGCAACTCTTCCTTGGTTCGCGCCCCGAAAAACAGCATCAGCTTTCCGGTTGCGCCTTTCAACCGCCGACGCCGGCGATACTCAGTCATCGCGCGCATCGGCGCCGATCCGGTTCCCGTGCAGATCATCAGCAAGTGCGAGTTTGGATGGTTCGGCATGAGAAATGTGCTGCCGAAGGGGCCGATCACGTCGACCTTGTCGCCCTTTTTCAGGTCGCACAAATAGTTCGAGCACACGCCGGAAGCTTCGTTGCCCTGATAGTCCTGCGTGACGCGCTTTACCGTTAACGAGAGATTGTTATAACCCTTGCGCTCGCCATCGCGGGGACTCGCAATGGAGTACTGGCGTGCGTGGTGCGCCTTGCCATCCTTCGCCGCGCCGGGCGGAAGAATGCCTATGGACTGACCTTCCAGGACGGGAAACGGCAAGGTGCCAAAATCGAGCACGATATGATGGATATCGCTGTCGCAATTGTCCGCCGTCAACCGATAATTGCCCACGACCGTCGCCGATACGGGCGTCTTGTGCGTGTACAGATTGATGTAAGGCTTCGCGGCCGACCACGGTGGCACGGTCGAACCCCGCACCACGTCGACCTCGATGCCGCCGGCTTGCGGGTCGCTCTCCCCCTGCACGCCCGCGTCCTGCACGGCATCGAGTGCAGCCGCGGCCGTCGTGTTCTGCGCCGGCAATTCGTCCCACTTGAACTGCTCGTCGATACCGTACGCATCCGCCTTCAGCACCGTGCGCCAGTTGTCGATTGCCCCAGTCGGACAAGGCGATACGCACGCCATGCAGC
>NZ_JBAUSA010000970.1:0-1660 GCF_049581465.1 Caballeronia sp.
CAGCAAGGAAAACTGCTCGCGAGCGACCTCGCGGCCTGGAAGCGCAAACGCGATGGCTGTGTTGACGTGCATTGCATCGACGGTGTTTTCGCTGAATGGAGCACTTTTGACAAGAATCGCAAGAACACTCCGACAGCGCCCGTCATAACCGCGTCGGAAGCACTAGGGCCCGCCCCCGGCACGTTGCCGGCATCTCCGGCCGCCGCTGACGCAAGCCAGCAATCGTCGGGTGTCCCCGTCGCACGACAAGGAAGCGCATTGGGCGTCGCTCTTCCTCAGCCGGTTGCATCGGATGCATCCGCACCGGCTCCAATTAGTGCGGCATCCGCGACCACGGCCACCTCGGGCGGAGCGTCGTCGAGTCCATTGGTTATCATTCTTGGCGTTCTGCTCCTTATCGTGATACTGAGCGTTGGCGCAATGATGATTTATCAAAAAAATCGCAAGAGATAACGGGTTAAGAGGACTACGACATGGCAGATAGACCGGGCATTAAAGCGCTCCTGTTCGACGTATTCGGGACGGTTGTCGATTGGCGCAGTGGCGTCGCGCGCGACTTGGGCCAGTTCCTAAGCCGTCATGCTGTGCCCATTGATTCCTTTGAGTTTGCAGATACGTGGCGACGGGAGTACACGCCGGCGATGGAAGAAGTACGAAGTGGACGGCGGCCGTTTGTCCGGCTTGATGTATTGCACAGGGAAAACCTGGTCAAGGTACTGACTGACCACGGCATTGACGTCACTGCGATATCAACGGAAGAACTCGACGAGCTGAACTACGCCTGGCATCGGCTCGACCCGTGGCCCGATTCCATTGAAGGCCTGCTAAGGCTCAAGCGCCGCTTCACGATTGCGCCGCTCTCGAACGGAAACATCAGGCTAATGGTGGATATGGCGAAACGGGCCGCTCTTCCTTGGGACGCGATCCTCGGTGCGGAAGTCGTTCGCGCATACAAACCGTCGCCACAAGTCTACCTCGACACGGTCGAAATCCTTTGTCTGAAACCTGAAGAAGTTTGCATGGTTGCAGCCCACAACGGCGACCTCGCAGCTGCTAGACAGTGTGGGTTAAAGACGGCATTCGTCATACGGCCGACCGAACACGGACCCGCACAACAGAGCGACCTGACTGCCGAACAGGTGTGGGATTTCATAGCAACGGATATGAACGACCTGGCGACAAAGCTGGGTTGTCCTACCTAGCTATCCGGACGTGCATCGACCCGAACCCTGATTATAAGTTTGCCACGCTCATTCAATCGCGACGTCTTCCCAGCGACCGGTTCGTGCACTCTCGACCGAGGCGGCGACGAACGCGAGGCCCTTTACTCCATCAATGGCGCCGGGGTAGAGCGTCGGCGTTCCGAGTAGATCGTGGTTAGCAAGCCTGTTAGCAACGCGGCTGGCGAACTCGGAATACAGGTTCGCGAACGCCTCGAAATAACCTTCAGGGTGTCCAATGGCAATTCGCGTTGACTGCTGCGCACCCTGGCTCGTCTCGGGGCCGAGCCTGCGTGTGATGGTCTGTTCGAATTCACCGACTCGCCGATGAACAAGTTTGTTCGGTTCCTCCTGGTGCCACTCAAGTCCGCCTTTGTCACCATGGATCCGGAAGCTCAAGCCGTGCTCGGAACCAGCGGCAGCATTGGTCACATAGAGCG
>NZ_JBAUSA010000971.1:0-2884 GCF_049581465.1 Caballeronia sp.
CGATACGGCCGTTCGGCATCACAAGCGTTGCGCTGTTCACGGGCAAGGTCGCATCGCCGACACCGCTCAAGCCGTTGTAGTAAATCGAGTTGATGAAGGTGTTTGTGCCACTCACCTGGTTCTGGCCGTCGGTCAGGATAATGAGGATCCGTTGCAAGCCTGCATTCTTCGTGGGATCGAGCGGCAGGTACTGCCCGCCCGTGACCGTCGGCCCGCCCCAGCCTTGGGGCCCGGCCCAGGTGGACGAAAGCATGCGCCAGCCCCACAGGAGGCCTTGTGGAATGATCGTCGAGCCTGCGGCGGCCATGTTGTTGATCGATGTATTGAGCGTACTCGGATTCGAGGTCATGAAGAGCGCCGGGTGCGTAATGCAACCTTCGTTCTGGTTGTAGGTCGTCGTGCTCGTGCCCTTGGGAGCGGTGCCGGCGAGTATCTGGGTTTCACTTGCCGCTTGTGCCCAATACTCAGTGAGCCCCGAATAAGCGTCCGCGGCAAATGGGTTGCCGGGCTGGCCGTTTGGATTAGGAGAGCCGGAGCCAAGTACCATCGGCACGTTATTGATGATTACGTTCGTCTTCGATGTCTTATAGCAGCCAGGGTAGTTGCTCGTACTGCAACCCGAGTACACCGTCAAACCCGTTGGCGGTACGTTGTAGTAGTACTTCTGGAACAGTTGCGAGGCAGGATTGCCGACGCCGATCCCGAGCGCACCGCCCGGCACGTTGCCGGCGCGCGGCTCAACCATGCATCCGCCCCAGCCAGTTGAGGTCGTGTTGATGCCCGTCATGTTGAACTGCGGCCATGCGGTCGTCAGGTTCGGGCTGAACCAGTTTTGTACGGTTGCAATTCCGCCCATGTTGACCGTGCTGGCGAACGGCACGAGACCGATCCAGAGGTTGCCACCTGTTTGCGAGGTATTGCCGGTGCCGAACATCAGCGTCACCAGTTCGGTGGCCGCTGTTTTCAAACCCGCCATCTTCGATCCGGTACCGCTACCCATGGAGCCTGTGTTATCCAGCGCCATCACGATTTCGAGGTTGGACATGTTCTGCCGCAGCACCTGGTTGGTGGCACTGACGGTGTCGGAGAGATAGGGCAGGAATCCTGCCGACAGCATGGGTACGGTGGCCTGCACGTTGAGCGTGATCGTCTGTCCGGTACCGAGCGAACCTGCGACCGTGGTGGTGAAGCTCGATGGGATAATCGCGCTTCTTAGATAATTCTTCGGAAAATTAACAAGAAGGTAGTTGTACGCATCGGTTTGCCAATTGGTCAGGTCGGTGCCCTGCAAGGTCGGGTAGTTAATGAGGTTCGCGCCCGAGGAGATCGCGGCGGCATCGAGCGCGTTTTGCAAGCGTGCCTGAACGAGATGGACGCGCAAGAGGTCAATGCTGCCGAGCATACCCATTAGGATGGTGACCAGGAAAATAGCGAAGAACGGCGTGACGGCGCCGCGCTGCGAGCGCCGGGCATGTCTGGCGCGTCCCCGAGCGCGTAGCGGATGGAGAAGCATGGCCGCGATCCTCATGATGCAGTTATTACGACAGGCTTGTCCCACCGCGGACGCGTGTACGCCACTTCATAGATCACCTGCGTGCCAGGCGCACCGGGCCAGAAATTGGAGGTCATCGTGAAGGGGTTGAAGGTGTAGAACACTTCCACGGCGAGCATGGAGTCGCCGCTGTGGAACGGCCAGCCCGAAGGCGTTATTCCGGCCCCCAGTTCCGACTTGAGGTTCGGGTTTTGCGTGCCATCGGCAGGCGACTGGCGCTGCCATAGTATTTTCGGTGTGCCGGCAACGCCAGGCGTCCCGACGGCGCCCGGGGTCGCGCAATTATTCGAATTCGTGTCGCAGACTGATGTGATGATGATTTCGCCGACATGGTCCATGTCGAGCGGCTCGGCGATGAGATCGCCTGCGTTCCAGTAAGCGCCTATGTTGTTGGCACTGGCGGTCGTGTCGATGTCGATGACGCTCGACTTCTGGCCGAGCGTGTCAGCCAGCGTGAATGCCGTACGCTCGACCGCAGCCGCTGCGCGAATATAGAGATAGGCTTCGGTGAAGCCGAGTAAACAGAGCAGGACGACGGGCAGGATCACCGCGAGCTCGATGCCGGCGACGCCGTCGTCACGGCGCAATCCGTGTCTTGCACGGCTCGCAGCGCGTCGAAGTGCGTGAGCGAGACGGCGCGTGGGGATGTGGATACAAGTCATTGCGAGGTCCCGGTCTGCTCGAGGTAAGTCTCGTTCTGCACGATGAAGGTACGCTGAAAGGTCAGGTTCGGAATGCCGACCAAGGTGGGGATACCCGTGAAGTCCTTCATGGTGACGACGATGTTGTAGCTCACGATGTCACCGTAGCTGCCCGTTCCTTCCACGCCCAGGTCGCTGTCGTAGACGCCGTTTTTGTTGACGTCGACATAGGGATCGCCGAGCACGTAATGGCCTACATTGTTCACGTCGGTATAAGGCTCGCCCTGGCCCACGGCTGAATACGACGGGTACGACTTCAGCGTGACCGTTATGACCGGCGAGCGGGCGGCCCAGGGTGAAAGCGTGTCATTGATGCTATCGCGCACCGCTTGCTCCAGCGTCTCACCTGTTGGCTGCACAGTGGTAATACCGAGCCGCGAGGCGCGCTGCGCCGCCGTTTCCACCGTCGCGTCTACCCACAAGTCCAGGGCAATCTCCACGCAACTGAGCGTGATGAAAATGACCACGGGTAACGCGATCGCGATCTCGATCGCGCTGACGCCGCGGTCGTCGCGCGAGCAGCGCCCGATCGCGCTAACCAGCCGCTTGCCACGAGCGAGGAACGAGTGCCGCAGATGCATGGGGACTCTCTCTGGTTTGCGGTAATCAGGAGCCGGCTTGCGGCGATGCC
>NZ_JBAUSA010000972.1:0-2623 GCF_049581465.1 Caballeronia sp.
GCCTTAAACAAGTCGCCGACATGATTCGGGAGGAAGCCTCCGAAGGACTGACGGTCGCTTGCGGACCGGTGCTCGCCAGCACGCTGCTGCCGGCGGTCATCGCCGATTTTGTCGAGCATCATCCGGGCGTGCCGATTCGCGTGGACTCGATGAAGGTCCCCGAGGTGCTCGTCAGCCTGCAGAACCACAAGGCCGACGTCGCGATCAGCCTGGCATTTCCATCGGTTGCGGGGATTGAGGTCGAGAAGCTCATGCACGCTCGGGCGCAATGCGCAATGCCGGCGACTCATCGGCTTGCGAAGAAAAAATCGGTGCGCGCCCAGGATTTGCGTGGGGAACGCATTATCGGCTGGATACCCAATTCGCGGCAGCCGTACGAGGCCGAGAAATCGGTCTTTGAAACCGGCGAAAAGCGGACGAACTATACCGTCCTCACCGACACCGCCCATACGCGCTACGCGATGGTTGCGGCCGGCCTGGGCGTCTCGATCGTGGAACCGTTCGCGGCGAAGGTCTGGCGACCGCACGGTGTGGTGGTGCGGCCGTTCGAAGCCGCGATCGAATACGAATACGTGCTGTCGTACCCGAGCAGCGGCATGCGCTCGGATCTCGTCGCGTCGTTCCGCGAGTCGGTGCTGCGGGTGGTGGCAAGCTACGACCTCGACGACGCCCCGACGCTCGCCACCCCCGATGCATAAACAACCAGGCTTCGCGCGTCGCGCACCGGCCGAAGCCTTCTCGGGATCGCTCCCGCTCATGGTATAAGCCGTTAAGCGTCCCCTCGTCGGGGCGCGGAAAAACACACCGAACCACTTCAGAAAAAGGAAAAAGATGCTGACGAGTACCTTGCGCCGTACGCGCTCGTTCACACTTGGAACGGTCGCTGCAGCGGCGTTTTCCATATCGGTCGCGTTCGTTGAAACTACGCCCGCCTACGCGAAAACCCCATCCCAGCCGGTGGTACTGACCGCGTCGGCGGTAGCGGTCGCCGATACATTCGCCGCCGACACAGCCGAGCAGATCTTCAAGGAGGGCGGCAATGCAGTCGATGCAGCCGTCGCCATCGCTTTCTCACTCGCCGTGACCTATCCCGAGGCGGGCAATCTGGGCGGCGGCGGTTTCATGACGCTGTACGTCGATCATAGGCCGTACTTCCTCGACTATCGCGAGCGCGCCCCGATCGCCGCGACGAAGAACATGTACCTCGACGACAAGGGCGAAATCATCAAGGGCATGAGCCTCTATGGCGCGCGGGCCGCCGCTGTGCCGGGCACGGTGTCGGGCATGTGGGAAGCGCAGAAGCGTTTCGGCAAGCTGAAGTGGAAGCAGGTGCTCGCCCCTGCGATCAAGTATGCGCAGGACGGATTTGAAGTCAGCGACCAGCTGCAGGAACGCAAGGACGCGGCATCGAAGGACTTCGCCGGGAAGACCAACTTCGACAGTTACTTCGGCAAACTGAACAAAGGTACGAATTTCAAGCAGCCGGAGCTTGCGGCTACCTTGCAGAGGATTTCCGACAAGGGCGCCAAGGGATTCTATGAAGGCGATACGGCTGGAATGATCGCGGATTCCATGGTCGGTCACGGCCTCATCACGAAACGGGACCTGAAGGAGTACAAAGCTGTCTGGCGCGAGCCCGTAGTCGCAAGCTGGAACGGCTATCGCATCATCACGGCGCCGCCTCCGAGTTCGGGCGGTATCGGGCTGGTCCAGTTGCTCAAGATGAAGGCCGACCTGAAGGACAATTTCGAGAACGTCCCCGTCAACTCCGTGCAGTACATTCACCTGGTGGCGGAAATTGAAAAGCGCGTCTTCGCCGATCGCGCTCAATACCTTGGCGATCCGGACTTCTATAAGGTACCGGTCGCGCAGTTGACCAACGACGACTACATCCTGAAGCGCGCTTCGGAAGTGAATCCCAAAACGCCGTCGGACACCAAGAGCGTGGTCCCGGGGCTTGGCACGACCATGCCGGAAAAGGCCGAAACCACGCACTATTCGGTGGTCGACAAATGGGGCAACGCGGTATCGAATACGTACACCATTAACGGTTATTTCGGCTCGGGCGTAGTGGTCGACGGCACGGGCGTCGTGCTGAACGACGAGATGGATGATTTTTCCGCGAAGCCGGGCGTGGCGAACATGTTCGGCGTAGTGGGCAGCGACGCCAACGCGATCGAGCCACGCAAGCGGCCGCTTTCGTCGATGTCGCCCACCATTCTCACCAAGGACGATCAGGTCGCGATGGTGATTGGCACGCCGGGCGGCTCGCGCATCTTCACGTCGATCTTCCAGGTCATTACCAACGTCTACGACTTTTCGATGCCGCTGCCCGCCGCGGTCGCGCTAATGCGCTTTCATCATCAGTTGCTGCCGCCGAACACGATTTTCTGGGAGCCGTACCATCCGATCGACGGCGAGCTCGCAACCGCGTTGCAAGCAAAGGGCTATACGCTCGCGACGCAAACCTTCAATGGCGACATCCAGGTCATCAAGATCAATGGCACGACGCCTGAACCCGTGGCAGATCCCCGTGGCCGAGGCGTGACGCGCGTGATCCAGTAAGCATTCAGTAAGGCTTCAATCGAAGCTGAATGAGCCTCCGAGGCCAGATCTCCTGATC